>NZ_RZOT01000947.1:0-863 GCF_003999085.1 Mesorhizobium sp. M4A.F.Ca.ET.090.04.2.1 | reverse complement strand
GTCTACAGTGCGCGCGAGAGGGACTTCATGCATTCAACCAGCCATTCAAAGACGTCGATCGGCGGCATCAGCCGCGAGCGCATTGCCGTGCTGCGCGAGACGGAGGCGGAGGTTTTCCGCAAGGCGCGGCCGAAATCGCTGGCCAAGGCCGGCAATGGCCTGCCCGGCTTTTTCGGCGGCGTGCCGATGCACTGGATGAACGATTGGCCGACGCCGTTCCCGATCCTGGTCGACAGCGCCAAGAACGCCACCATCACCGACATCGACGGCAACCGGCTGGACGATTTCTGCCTCGGCGACACCGGTTCGATGTTCGGCCATTCGCCGCCGCCGGTCGCCCGCGCCATCCGCCGGCAGTCCGGGCGCGGCCTGACCTATATGCTGCCCAGCGAGGATGCGTTGGCCATCGGCCCGCTGCTCCAGCAGCGCTTCGGCCTGCCCTTCTGGCAGATTGCCACCACCGCGACCGACGCCAACCGTTTCGCGCTACGCGTTGCCCGCGCCGTCACCAACCGGGAGAAGATCCTGGTCTTCAACGGCTGCTACCACGGCTCGGTCGACGAGACGATGGTGCGGCTGATCGACGGCAAACCGGTGAACCGGCCGGGGCTCGCCGGCGAATTCCGCGATCTCACCCGGGCAACGAAGATCGTCGAATTCAACGACATCGCCGCGCTCGAAGCGGCGCTTGCGGACAGGGATGTCGCCTGCGTCATCACCGAGCCGGTGCTGACCAACTCCTGCATGGTGCTGCCGGAACCGGGCTTCCACGACGCGCTGCGGCGCCTCACCCGTGCCGCCGGCACGCTGCTCCTGATCGATGAGACGCACACCATCTCCACCGGCCCCGGCGGCTACACGAG
>NZ_RZOT01000946.1:0-876 GCF_003999085.1 Mesorhizobium sp. M4A.F.Ca.ET.090.04.2.1 | reverse complement strand
GGTTCTCGATGTCCGGCGTGCCGTCTTCCGAGAACACCGGACGCTCGACGGCGAAGCCGAGCGGCTTCAGCATTGTCTCAAGCGCGGCGAGCGCGCCGCCTTCGGCGGGCGTCACCGAGGGGCAGCGGATCAGGGCGGCAAGATTTGCGGCGGGGTCGGTGGGCAATTTCATGGACAAAGCGATAATCGAAAGCGAAAGGCCTGTCACGACCAGACGTCATGGCCGGCCATGGCGCCGACATTATGGTTTTCACGTCGTATAGTCGCAGACCAAGGTGAGACTATCGCATGGCCAGGGAAGAAAAGACCATCGCCATTGCCGGCGCCGGCAGTATCGGCTGCTATGTCGGCGGCTGCCTTGCGCTTGCCGGACGCAAGGTGGCTTTGCTGGCGCGCCCGCGCGTCGAGGCGGCGTTGCGCAAGGATGGCTTGCGGGTCAGCGACCTCGATTGCCGCGACCGCCGCATCGCGCCCGCGGCGCTTTCCGTCACCGCCGATCCGGCTGAGGCCCTGGGCGGCGCAGACATCGTCCTGGTGACGGTCAAGAGCGGCGCCACCGAGGAGATGGCGGCGCTCGTTGCGGCGCATGCCAGCCCGGAAGCGGTGGTGGTCAGCCTGCAGAACGGCGTCGACAATGCCGAGAAACTGCGGGCAAGGCTTGCCGGGCGACGGGTGCTTGCCGGCATGGTGCCGTTCAATGTCGTGCAGTCCCCGGATGAGGCGCCGTTTCACGTGCATCGCGCCAGCGAGGGCAAGGTGATGCTCGAGGACGGCGTGGCGGGCCTTGCCGACCTTCTCGATGTCGAGGGGCTCGCGGTCGAAACGCATGCCGACATGACGGCGGTGCTGTGGGGCAAGCTGCTGATGAACCTCAAC
>NZ_RZOT01000945.1:0-891 GCF_003999085.1 Mesorhizobium sp. M4A.F.Ca.ET.090.04.2.1 | reverse complement strand
ATGACGGGCTCTATGCCGCGGTCAGCGAAGGGCGGCGCTTTGCCGGCATGGAGCACTGGCTGCCGTTCTTCTACGAGCGGCTGGAGACGGTGTTCGACTACCTGCCCGACGTGCCCGTGGTCTTCGACCATCTGGCGCATGAGGCGCTGGCCGAACGCCACACGCTGATCCTTGATCACTACGAAGCGCGCCGCAAGCAGGCCGACGGTGCGTTGAAGGAGGCGGTGCCCTACAAGCCGGTGGCGCCGGACCTGCTTTATCTCTCGCCGGAGAATCTCAAGGCGTCTCTCGGCCCGCGCGAAGACATCGACTTCACCGTCTTCGATGCGCCCGATGTGGGGGGCAAAAAGGTTTTCCATGCCGGTGCGCGGCATGGCCGCAGCTTCGCCGAGGAACGCGCCGATCCCAACACCAACGTCTTCGATGTCGTGGTGAAGCACATCGCCGACGAGCGCGCAGCGCGCCGCCGCGTCGTCATCGCCGGCTGGACCGAAGGCTCGCTCGACCGGCTCGGCCAGATCCTGGCCGAGCATCATCTTGGCAATTTGAAGCCGGTGGCGACGCTTGCCGAGGCGGAAAAGTTGGAGCCGGGGCAGGCGGGCCTTGCCGTGCTGCCGCTCGAATCCGGCTTCGAGACCGAGAGACTGGTCGTCGTTGCTGAGCAGGACATCCTCGGCGACCGGCTGATCCGGCGCTCCAAGCGCAAGAAGCGCGCATCAGACTTTATCGCCGAAGCCTCGTCGCTGTCGTCTGGCGATATCGTCGTCCATACCGACCACGGCATCGGCCGCTTCGTCGGCCTGCGCACGATCGAGGCGGTCGGTGCGCCGCATGACTGCCTGGAAATCCACTATGCCGGCGACGACCGGCTGTTCCTGCCGGTCGGGAACA
>NZ_RZOT01000944.1:0-900 GCF_003999085.1 Mesorhizobium sp. M4A.F.Ca.ET.090.04.2.1 | reverse complement strand
GTGTTGGCAAGGGCCATAAACGACACTCCGATAAACGCGCGGTGCTCTACGCTTGCTGCGATGCAATATCAAGTGCCGTCACGTTATGGCTTCCATGCCGGCAACGCGGGGCTTGCCTCTCTACCAACCGCAAGCTCCGAGAAACCGTCCCACCGTGCCGGCCATGCCATACTCCAATGCATCGGCTGTCAACCCGTGACCGATTGACACTTCGGCCAATGCCGGAATGCGCTTTGCCAGCGCCGGCAAATTGTCGACCGTCAGATCGTGCCCGGCATTGACCTGCAGCCCCGCGGCAAATGCCGCATCCGCGGTTTTTCCCAATTTTTCCAGTTCCTTGGCTGCCTTGATGGAATCGGAATGGCAACTGCCGTATGGGCCCGTATAGAGCTCGATACGGTCGGCGCCGGTATCGCGCGCGGCATTCACGCCGCCCGGATCCGAATCGGCAAACAGCGACACGCGAAAGCCGCCTTTCTTCAACCGCTTGACGATCGGAGTGAGGAACGCCGCGTCGGCGATGAAGTTCCAGCCATGGTCCGACGTTGCCTGGCTCGGATCGTCCGGCACCAGCGTCACTTGGTCGGGCTGGTGCTGTTCCACAAGCGCCAGGAATTCCTCCGTGGGATGGCCCTCGATGTTGAATTCCGCCTTCGGGAACTCGTCGTCGATCAGCGCCCTGATCTGAGGCAAATCGGCGCGCCGCGTGTGCCGCTCATCGGGCCGCGGATGCACGGTCAGCCCATGCGCGCCGGCGGCGAGCGCAATGCGGCCGAGCCGGATCACGCTCGGCCAGGGCAGATCGCGGCGGTTGCGCAGCATGGCGATGGCGTTGAGGTTGACGGAAAGCTTGGCGGGCATGGCTTCGGGTCCCCGAGTGCATTGGCGGCGCATCTATAC
>NZ_RZOT01000943.1:0-902 GCF_003999085.1 Mesorhizobium sp. M4A.F.Ca.ET.090.04.2.1 | reverse complement strand
GCTCTGGCATGTCGCCGGCAAGGGCAAGGCCTTCGTCGACCAGCAGCACGACGTCACCGCCTCCGATGTCGAACTGGCGCAGCGCGAAGGTTTCGAATCGGTCGAGCACCTCAAGCGCTACACCACACTCGGCATGGCGACCGACCAGGGCAAGACCTCCAACATTGCCGGCCTCGCCATCATGGCGGCGGTGAGCGGTAAATCGATCCCGGAAACCGGCACGACGATCTACCGTCCGCCTTACGTGCCAGTCGCCATCGGCGCTTTTGCCGGTCACCACCGCGACGAAAACTTCCACGCGACGCGGCTGACGCCGTCGCATCACTGGGCGGCGGAACAGGGTGCGGTCTTCGTCGACACCGGTTTATGGAAACGGGCGCAGTGGTATCCCCGCGCGGGCGAGAAGGACTGGCTGGAATCGGTCACCCGCGAGGTCAAAACGGTGCGCGGCGGCGTCGGCTTCTGCGATGTCTCGACGCTCGGCAAGATCGATGTGCACGGTCCCGACGCCGGCGCCTTCCTCGACCGCGTCTACATCAACAGTTTTTCGAACCTCGCCGTCGGCAAGGCGCGCTACGGGCTGATGCTGCGCGAAGACGGCATCGTCTACGACGACGGCACGACCTCGCGGCTGGCCGAGGATCACTATTTCCTCACCACCACCACCGCCAAGGCCGGGCTGGTGATGCAGCATCTCGAATTCTGCCGCCAGGTGCTGTTCCCCGAGCTCGACCTGCAGTTGACCTCGGTCTCCGACCAGTGGGCGCAATTCTCAATCGCGGGGCCGAAGACCCGTGACCTGCTTCGCGAAATTGTCGATCCCTTGGACGACCTGTCGAACGAAGGTTTTCCGTTCATGGGCGCGCGCGAAGTTGCCTTGCGCGGCGGCATCAAGGCCAGGC
>NZ_RZOT01000942.1:0-907 GCF_003999085.1 Mesorhizobium sp. M4A.F.Ca.ET.090.04.2.1 | reverse complement strand
TTGGTGCGCTCCACATCAAGGATGAGGGCAAGCGCCTCGGCCTCGGCAGCTTCAAGGCGCTGGGTGGCGCCTATGCCGTCATGCATCTGGTGCTGGAGGAGGCCGGCAACCGGCTCGGCCGTTCGGTCGATGTCGCCGAACTGCATGGCGCTGACGTCAAGGCGATTGCCGCCGGCATGACTTTCGCCTGCGCGACCGACGGCAATCACGGACGTTCGGTGGCGCAGGGCGCCGGCCTTGTCGGCGCGCGGTCCGTCATCTTCGTCCATTCAGGTGTCAGCAACGAACGCGTGGCGGCCATCGCCCGCTTCGGCGCCGAGATCGTGCGCATCGCCGGCGACTACGACCAGTCGGTCAGGGAAGCCGCGCGCGTCGCCGCCGAGCGCGGCTGGTCCGTCGTCTCCGACACGTCCTGGCCGGGCTACGAACGGATACCGGGGCTGGTGATGCAGGGCTACACCGTGATCGTGCGCGAAGCGCTGAGGCGCTTGCCCAAGTCGCCCACCCATGTCTTCCTGCAGGCCGGCGTCGGCGGCTTTGCGGCGGCGGTGGCCGGCCATCTCGCCATCGTGCTTGGCGAGCATCGCCCGAGGGTAGTCGTTGTCGAGCCCGCGCGGGCGGCCTGCGTCTACGCCACCGCAAAGGCCGGACGGCCGGTCGCGATTGCGCACACCAAGCCCACGGTGATGGCGATGCTCGAATGCTACGAGCCCTCGCTCGTCGCCTGGCGCGTGCTGTCGCGGATCGGCGATGCTTTCATGACTGTGGACGAGGAAGACGCGGTTTCGGTGATGAACCGCCTGGCCCGGCCTTCAGGCGATGATCCGGCGATCGTCTCCGGCGAGAGCGGCGGGGCGGGGCTCGCCGGAGACGATCGCCGGATCATCGCCTGAAGGCCGGGCCAGGC
>NZ_RZOT01000941.1:0-908 GCF_003999085.1 Mesorhizobium sp. M4A.F.Ca.ET.090.04.2.1 | reverse complement strand
CCCTGATGCAGTGCGAAAAAGGGCTTGGCAATGCCCGGGAATGCAGCTAGGGTCAAAGTAGCCGGATGAGACGAAGCAGGCAGTGCTCTTAGCGATTCGGTTTTCCTTGGAAATAGCTGCCTTCTTGCGCGATCGACGCCAATGCTTCGTGCGGGAATCGTCCGGCAAGTGATGTAACCGGAACAGGATGGCACGTGGCGCCAACGCAATTGATGCGGGCGAACGCCGGTGAAGAAACGAAACGGCTGGCTGCATGAGCGCCTCCGTTCGCGAAGAGTTTTCAAAAATTTCACACTGAAGAGAGTCGAATGAGGCCACAACAGCAGAACAGGCGCATGCGCGGTCGCAATAACAATGGCGGCGGCGGTGGCAACAACAACAACCGCAAGGGCCCCAATCCCCTGACGCGCAACTACGAGAGCAACGGCCCGGATGTGAAGATCCGCGGATCGGCTCAGCAGATCGCCGAAAAATACGCCGCACTCGCCCGTGACGCGCAAAGCTCCGGCGACCGGGTGATGGCGGAAAACTATCTTCAGCACGCCGAACACTACAATCGCATCATTGCCGCCGCGCAGGCGCAGATGCCGATCCAGAACGTCCAGCAGAATCGCGACGATTTCGATGACGACGCGGACGAGGATCGCGACGAGTTCGACACTGTCGGCAACAGCAATGCCGGCGAAGCTCCGGCCGCGGCCGCCAACCAAGGTGCCGGCCCGCAGCCGGTGATCGAGGGCGAGCATAGCGGCCAGCGCTTCGACCAGAACCGCCGCAACGAGGCGCCGGCGCTGCCGGAAGCCGCCGCCCAGGCGGAGCCGACCGTGGCCGAGCAGGCGCCCCTGTTCGACAGTTTTTCGCCGGCGGCCCTCGCGGCCCAGGCAGAGCGCAACGAAGCGGCCGCCGAC
>NZ_RZOT01000940.1:0-917 GCF_003999085.1 Mesorhizobium sp. M4A.F.Ca.ET.090.04.2.1 | reverse complement strand
TCTATTGCCTGCGCGTCCGCAATCCGCTGCTCGACCTCAAGCTGCTGCGCATCCGCACCTTCCGCGTCAGCTTCCTGACCGGCGGCGGCCTCGACACGATCGGGCTGAGCTCCGTCGTTTTCCTTCTGCCGCTGATGTTCCAACTCGGCTTCGGTATGAGCGCGGTGCAGGCGGGATCGCTGACCTTCGTCGCCGCGATCGGTTCGTTGCTGACGCGCTTCATGATGCCGCGCATCCTCAACCGCTTTGGCTTCCGCCGCGTGCTGGTCACCAACACGCCGATCGTCGCTTGCCTCGTCGCGGGCTTCGCCTCGATGCAGGCGATTCTGCCCGCCTGGATCGTGCTCGCCTACATCTTCATCTTCGGCGTCTTCCGCTCGGTGCAATGGGCTTCAACCGGGAACCTTTCCTATTCGGATGTCGCGCCCGAGCAACTCGCCCGCTTCAGCGCGCTCTACTACATTCTCTGGCAGCTTGCGGTGGCGATCAGCGTCGGCCTGGCGGCGGCGTTGTTGTCTTTGCTCGCCAGCGGCGGCCATGCCAGCGTCAACGATTTCCGCATCCTGTTCTTGATTGAAGGCCTGATCACGCTGTGCGCGCTGTTCGCGTATCTGCGGCTGACGCCGCAGGACGGCGCCCATGTCAGCGGCCACGGCGCGCATGTGAACACCGAGTAAGGCCGCTGGCGCTGGCTGGCGGCCGTTACTCGCTGAACGTTACCCAGTCTTCCAGCGGCGCGCGGTCGGTACGAAATTCGTTCTCGGGCTTGGATTTGTCCTCGTAGCCCAGCGCCATGCCGCAGACGACGATCTCCTCGTCGGGGATGTTGAGAACCGGGCGGATCTGCCGGTGATAAGGCGCGAAGGCCGCCTGTGGGCAGGTATGCAGGCCCCTTCCCCTCGCTGCCACCATGATGT
>NZ_RZOT01000093.1:0-13506 GCF_003999085.1 Mesorhizobium sp. M4A.F.Ca.ET.090.04.2.1 | reverse complement strand
CTCGCGTCGCGCGCGGCGCGGGCGCCGATCGCGGCCGACAGATCCTCGGCGCCCCAGGTGAGGCCGGCAAGCCGCGCGCTGGCGCCGGCATAGGTTGCGGCCGTCAGCACGCCCGCCGGTGTTTCGGTGATGATCGGCAGGATCCTGATCGCGCCGTCAGGCAGGCCGTTTTCAGCCTCGTGCACCCTGAGCTTAGCCGAGAGCTGCTGGACATCCTGGCCGCTGTTCGACTTCGGCAGCATGATGCCGTCCGGCGCGGCTGCAACAAGCGCCGTCAGATCGTCGTCGGTGAGCCCCGTCGACAGATCGTTGACGCGCACATAGATCACGGATGCCGTCTGGTTCCTGTGTCCGGCGATGAAACGCGCCGCGATGTCGCGCGCCAACCGTTTGTTGCCCGTCGCGACGGAATCCTCGAGGTCGACGATGACCACGTCGGCGCCGGCGGCAAACCCCTTTTCGAGCTTCCTTTCGGAATCGCCCGGAACGAAAAGCAGCGAGCGCATCAGCCTGCCTTCTTCAGCATCATCGCCTGCCTCGTGCATTTGGCGACGAGAACATCATGCTGGTTGTAGGCGCGGTGTTCGAACTCGACAATGCCGCGGTCAGCCTTCGATTTGGACTCGCGCACCGAAATCACCGTGGTCTCGACACGGATGGTGTCGCCATGGAAGACCGGGTGCGGGAACACGGTTTCCTTCATGCCGAGATTGGCGACAGTGGTGCCGACGGTGATGTCGTTGACCGAAATGCCGATCATCAGGCCGAGCGTGAACAGCGAGTTGACCAGCGGTCTGCCCCATTCGCTCCTGGCGGCGAAGTCGAAGTCGATGTGCAGCGGCTGCGGGTTCAGCGTCATCACCGAAAACAGCATGTTGTCGCTCTCGGTGACGGTCTTGCGCAGCGTGTGGCGGAAGACGTGGCCGACGACGAACTCTTCGAGATAAAGCCCGGCCATGCACGATCTCCTCAGCGCCTCACGGGTTGATAGGCGCTGCCTGCCGCGCCCGCAAGCCAGTTAATAAACATGGTGAACCGTTCGTAAACCATTTCAGGCCTACGGTTTCCAGCGGGGCCGGGCCGTTCCGGCAAGGGGCGTAAGCAGGCGGTATGATTGTTTCGCATTTCCTGAAATGGATTGACACGGCAAGGGTTGCCGAGCGCGCCGCCGCGGCCAGCGCGCTGGCTCGCGCCTATATCAATTCCGACCTGCCTTTCGAGGACCGCTGCGCCGCGGAAGCCGCGCTGACGCTGCTGCTCGATGATGCCTCGTCGAAAGTGCGGCTGGCGCTGGCCGAGGCGCTGTCGATGAGCCATCACGCGCCGATACAGATCATCAGCGCGCTGGCTTCCGACCAGCCGGAAGTGGCCGCGATGGTGCTGGCGCGTTCGCCGCTGCTTACCGATGCCGATTTGATCGATCGGGTCGCCGGCGGCCAGAAGGCGACGCAGAAGCTGATCGCCGACCGGCCTGTCGTCTCGATGGCGCTGGCGGCGGCGATCGCCGAAATCGGCGAGCCGGAGGCCTGCGCGGTGCTGCTCGCCAACAGCGGCGCCGACATCGCCACGCTAAGCTTCCGCCGCATGGCGGAGCGCCACGGCCATCTGCCGCTGGTGCGCGAGGCACTGGTAGCCGACCGCCGCTTGCCCGCCGACTGCCGGCACATGCTCCTGGTCAAGCTCGGCGAAACGCTGAAAGGTTCGCCGCTGGTGCTGGCGCTGATGGGCGCCGCAAGAGCCGACCGCGTGATGCGCGATGCCTGCGCGAAGGCCTCGGTGACACTGATCGAAGGCACGCGTGCGGAGGAGCATGCCGCGCTCATCGAACATCTCAGGCTGCGCGGTGACCTGACCGCCAGCTTCATCATCCGTACCATCGCGCATGGCAAGGTCGACTTCTTCGGCTCAGCGCTGGTGGCGCTCGCTCAGCAGTCCGAGCAGCGAGTGAGGGCTCTTATGGCCGGCGGCCATGACGTAGCGCTGCAGGCTCTGTTCCGCAGCGCCGGCCTTGCCGCGGCCACACACGGCATCATCCTGCGTGCGCTCAAGGTGTGGCGCGAAGTGGCCAATGGCAAGCGCATCGCCGGCGTGCAGGAAGTGAGCTGGCTGATGCTGAAGGAGCTCGGCGGGCAATCGGCCGAGGGCGATCTTGCCGGGCTGGTGAAGTCGATCCATCTCGAAGCCCTGCGCTACAATGCGCGCGGGCATGCTCTTGCCATAGCGGCGGCCTGACCTGACGCAATTCCGGACGGAAAACCCGTTTCTTACTTTCCCGGAATTGCCTAGGCCTTGTTCTTCATGAAGAAATCGGGGTGGTCCTCCATCGCCGCGGCGATGATGCGCAGCGAGGCGGCGATCTGCAGCATTTCGGGCCGGTCGCTTCGCTCGGCGATGCTCGCCGCATATTGCCTTGCGACGGCGACGGTCGCTGTCTGCGGCTCGCCCGGCCTCCTGAACAGCAATTCCCGCGCCAGGCCGCGCAGGAAATTGCCGACCGACTCCATGGTCTCGCGCGGAACGAGGGAATTCAGCTGGGCGCTGCGCAGCCGCAGAACCTCAAGCCCGACGGTCACGACGGCGATGCTGCCGCCCAGGATGGGGTCGCCTCTGCGACCCGTCCGCTGCAACTGCGGCATCAGCTGGTTGATGCGGTCGTAGGCCAGACTCTCGAAGGCCGAACGCCGGGGGATGCGCTCATGCAGGCAAAGCCGCGCCAGGTCTTCCCGCATTGCCTGGGAGATGCGGTCGACGGTGACCCAGGGATCGGCCGGCAGCACGACGATGAAGACGCCGATGGCGATCAGAATGCCGACCAGGATCGAGGCCGACCCGGCAAGAAACGGGCCGGGATCATAGACCATCTGCTGGTGCGGGCTGAGGAAGGCAAGGAAGTTGATGGCGAAGGCGGTGGCGACGCCGACATGGCGCGGATTGGCCATGCCGAGCGCTGCCGGCACCATGATCGGCACGACGAAGAGCGCGAACCAGCCGAAGCCGGGCCACGCCGGCAGCGCTATCTGGCCGACAAGGAATGCAAAGGGAAGCGCCAGCAGCGTTCCGGTAAAGAAGCCCCAGGCCGACTGGACCGGATCGGGGCGCGAGGCGAACAGGCTGGAGACGACGGCGACGAGGATGACGGTGCCGGCCGTCTCCGACCATTTTGTCGTCAGCCAGAAGGCCGCCACCAGTAGCGTGGCGAGGCCGGCGCGCACGGCGTTGCGCCATGCGGCGTGGTAGTCCCGGTGCACGACCAGTGCCGGCTGGCGCCGGTCGCGGGACGGCCGCGAGACCGGCGAGCGCAGCGCGTCGAGGCCGCGCATCACCTGCTTCAGCGCCTCCGCGAAATCGGCGGCGATGGCAAGGCGGGTGAGGGTGCCAACCTTGTCCTCGTCGGGCCCGGCGGGCACCGGCGGGGCCTCTCGCGCCTTGCTGGCGATCGCGTCAAGCCGCGCCACCCAGGGACCGGTGTCGTCGAGCGCGCCGGGTGTCGCCGCCAGTTCGCCGACGAAAGCCTTCAACTCGCTGCGAACCGGGATGAGAGCCGCGTTCTTCGGCGCGGCATGGCTATGCAATGCACGTGCCGCCGAGAGCGCCCACAGAAGCTGGCCGATCGTGCGACGGACCGGATGGGCGCGGGTGGCGAAGCTTGGCGCCTCGAGCCTTGCATAGGTGCGCATCTCGGCCAGCGTCTGGGCGTCGGTGATCAGCTTGCGCTGGAGACCGGCAAGCGTTGGGGCGTCACCGCCCGAGAAGGCGCCGCCGGCGTAGGTGGCAAGATCAAGGATGCTGCGCTTCAGCCTGGATATGATGGCGTCTGCCGCCAGCTTAGGCAGGATCAGCCGGCTGGTCAGGCCGGCGCAGACGATGCCGAGCACGATCTCGGCGCAGCGCGCGACGGCGAGATCGACGACAAGGTGCGGCTGACCGAACGCGGGCAGGCCGATGATCATCGCGGTGTAGCCGGCAAGCGCGGCGCCATAGGCTTCCGGATTGCGCAGCAGCGACGAGACCAGCGTGCAGATCCCGATCCAGATCGCGAGCGCGGCGACCAGTAGCCAAGGGTTGGCGCCGAACAGCGAGGTGATGCCGATCGCGGCCAGGCCGCCGGCCAATGTTCCGATCAGCCGGTAGAAGCCCTTGGCCAGCACCATGCCGGCGACCGGCTGGGCAACGATGAAAACCGTCATCATCGCCCATTGCGGATGATCGAGCCTGAGGGCATAGGCGGAAAGAAGCGCGACCAGCCCAGCCGACACCGTGCGCAGGGCGAAGATCCAATCCGAACGCGTCGGCTGTGTCAGTCCGCCGAACCTTGCCTCGATAACATCCTTCAGCCGCGCCAAGGTCACATGCTCGTCTCCGCACCGGAGCCTGATATGGACCGGTCGGCGGTCAGATATCCAGCACGTCCGCCTCGGCGAATTCGGCGCGCTCCTGGATGAAGCGGAAGCGCGCCTCCGGCTTGGTGCCCATCAGCGCGTCGACCGCGTCCTTGGTCGCCGCTTCGGCGTCGATCACGTCGACCCTGAGCAGCGTGCGCTTCCTGGGATCCATGGTGGTCTCCTTGAGCTGAGAGGCCATCATCTCGCCCAAGCCCTTGAAGCGGCCGATCTCGACCTTGGCGCGGCCTGTGAACTCGGTGCGCAGCAGCTCGTCCTTGTGCGCGTCGTCTCGAGCATAAGCGATCTTGCCGCCCTGCCGGATCGAATAGAGCGGCGGCACCGCCATGTAGAGATGGCCGCCACGCACAAGGTTCGGCATCTCCTGATAGAAGAAGGTGATCAGCAGCGAGGCGATGTGGGCGCCGTCGACATCGGCGTCTGTCATGATGATGACGCGGTCGTAGCGCAGGTCCTCGTCGCGGTATTTCGAGCGCGTGCCGCAGCCGAGCGCCTGGACAAGGTCGGAGATCTGCTGGTTGGCGGCGAGCTTGTCGTTGCCGGCGCTGGCGACGTTGAGGATCTTGCCGCGCAGCGGCAGCACCGCCTGGCTGGCGCGGTCGCGCGCCTGCTTCGCCGAGCCGCCGGCGGAATCGCCTTCGACGATGAACAGTTCGGCACCGGCGGCGGCGTTCTGCGTGCAGTCCGCGAGCTTGCCCGGCAGGCGCAGCTTGCGCACCGCGCTCTTGCGCGACACTTCCTTTTCCTGGCGCCGGCGCACGCGCTCGTCGGCGCGCGCAATCACCCAGTCGAGAAGCTTGGAGCCCTCCTGCGGATTGTCGGCCAGCCAGTGGTCAAACGGATCGCGGATGGCGTTTTCGACGATGCGCATCGCCTCGATCGTCGCCAGCCTGTCCTTGGTCTGGCCGACGAATTCCGGCTCGCGGATGAACACCGAGAGCATGCCGGCGGCCGAGATCATGACGTCTTCCGAGGTGATGACCGAGGCGCGCTTGTTGCCGATGAGATCGGCATAGGCACGCAGCCCGCGCGTCAGCACGTTGCGGAAGCCGGCCTCATGCGTGCCGCCTTCGGCGGTCGGGATGGTGTTGCAGTAGGAATTGAGGAAGCCGTCGCCGCCGAACCAGGTCACCGCCCATTCCAGCGATCCGTGGCCGCCCTGCTTGTCGCTTTTTCCCGCGAAGACCTCGCGCGTGACCTGGAATTCGTCGCCGAGCGTGGCCTTGAGATAGTCCTTCAGGCCGCCCGGGAAATGGAACTCGGCCTTGGCCGGCGTCTGGTCCTTCTCCTTGATCAGCGACGGATCGCAGGTCCAGCGTATTTCGACGCCGCCGAACAGATAGGCTTTCGAGCGGGTCATGCGGTAGAGGCGCGCCGGTTCGAACGCGGCGCCCTTGCCGAAGATCTGCTCGTCGGGGTGGAAGCGGGTCCTGGTGCCGCGGCGGTTATGGACCTCACCAAGATGCTCAAGACCGCTCACCGGGATACCGCGCGAGAAGCGCTGGCGGTAGAGCTGACGACCCCGCGCGACTTCGACCTCGAGATGGTCGGACAGCGCGTTGACGACGGAGACGCCCACGCCGTGCAGGCCGCCGGAGGTCTCATAGACCTTGCTGTCGAATTTGCCGCCCGAATGCAGCGTCGTCATGATGACTTCGAGTGCCGGCTTCTTGAATTTCGGATGCGGATCGACCGGGATGCCTCGTCCGTTGTCGGTGACGGTCAGGAAGCCGTCGGCCGACAGCTCGACATCGATGAAGGTGGCATGGCCGGCGACCGCCTCGTCCATCGAATTGTCGATGACCTCGGCGAAGAGATGGTGCATCGCCTTGTCGTCGGTGCCGCCGATATACATGCCGGGCCGACGCCGCACCGGCTCAAGGCCCTCCAGCACCTCGATGTCGGCCGCGCTGTAGCCTTCGCTGCCGTCGCGCGAGGCGGCCGGGCGCTTGGCCGCCGCCTGCACCAGCGGATCGGCCGGGCGCGTGGTGGCGCGAACCGGTTGCGGCTGCTTTTCCAGGTTGCCGAAAAGGTCGTTGCTGTCGTCCATGCTGGCCATTAGTCCGGTACTGCGAATCACTCTTCGATACTGCCACGCTTTTGACGGGCGAACGAGGTTCCTGTTCCGTTCGGGGAATTCGGCTCCTCTTACTCCAAAACCTTTCGATAACCAAGCTGGCGGAAATAGGTCGAATCCAACGGGTTCGGATACCTGATTCTTTAACAATAACCCCTAGCGTGAGCCCCAACGAATAAAAGACCACGGGCGTCAGGGGTTTCGCGTGAGGGGCAAGGCCATAACAATGATCGGCATCGCCGCCGTCTTCGGCGCGATCTCGATCTTTGCCGCGGATTTCTGGGTCAAGAGCCAGGCGAAAGCCGATTCCGAAGAGAAAACGGCTTCGATCGCGATGCCTGCCGAACCGAAGGTCGAGTTCAAGACCATTGTCGTGGCCAATGCGCCGCTGCGCTACGGCATGCAGCTCGACAAGGCGCAGCTCAATGAAATCCCGTGGCCGCAGGATTCTCTGCCGCAGGGCGCGTTCACCTCGGTCGACGAACTGCTGAAGCAAGGCAGTCGCGTGGTGCTGTCACCGATCGAGATCAACGAACCGGTGCTGCTCACCAAGCTGTCGGGGCCGAACGGCCGCGCGACACTTTCCAACATGCTGTCGCCCGGAATGCGGGCGGTGACCATCCGCACCGATGAGATCGCCGGCGTTGGCGGCTTCGTCACGCCGGGCGACCGCGTCGATGTCGTGCTGACGCGTGATGCCGGCGATATCCAGGAAGTCGCCAAGAACGCGCAGGGCGCATCCGGCTCGACGATCACCTCTGAAATCGTGGTGGCCGATGCCAAGGTCCTGTCCGTCGGCCAGGGCGCCGACGAGCGCCAGACCGAGCCGCAGGTTGCCAATTCGGTAACCCTCGAGGTGACGACCGAGGGCGCGAAGCAGGTGGCGCTGGCCCGCACCGTCGGCACGCTGTCACTGTCGCTCCGCTCCGCCAGCGACAGCAGCGCCGGCAAGGACGGCCTCACCACGATCTCATCCTTCGGCGGCTCGGTGGCGGCAAACGCGGGGGCGGCTGCCGGCGCGCTGTTCGAGGCGGTGGCGAAGGAGCCGGAGAAGCCGCAGTTCAAGACAATCATCGTGACGCGCGGCACGAAGGCCGAGGAATACAAGGTGCCATCGCCGGACCAGCAGCAGCAATAGCCGGTGGGGACCGGCGGGGACAGGACAATGTTTGGGCTGAACATACATAGCGTGAAGCGGGGGCGGCGCCTCGCGGGCGTGTTTGCCGTGGCGGTTTCACTGGCCGGGGTCGGCATGCTTGTCCTCAGCGGGCAGGCGCGGGCCGGCAATGACATCGTCTATGTCTCGGCGACCAAGAACGCATCGATCAAGGTGGCCAAGGGAAAGCCGCGGACGATCATGACGAGCGCGGCCTTCTACCAGATCGTCATCGGCGATCCGGAGATCGCCAACGTCAATCCGCTGACCGACAAGTCCTTCTATGTGCTGGGCAACAATCTCGGCACCACCGGCATCGCGCTGTTCAATGAGAACAAGCAACTGGTCGGCACGATCGACATCGAGGTGACGCTCGACACCGAGCAACTGGCGAACACCATTCGCGCCAGCGTGCCGGATGCCAAGATCAACGTCGGCTCGGCCAATGGCCGCGTGGTGCTGTCGGGCGAAGCGGACGATGCGGTCGCGGCCGAAAAGGCGAACAAGATCGCCACCCGTTTTTCCGGCAACGAGGAAGTCATCAACTCCGTCAACATCTCGTCCTCGCAGCAGGTCCAGCTCAACGTCCGCTTCGTCGAGATCAATCGCCAGGCCGGGATGGATCTCGGCGCCAAGTACAGCGCCAATTTCGCCTATGGCCTTGGCGGCCGCAACGTGGCGATCGAACCGGGCGATATTCCGGCGGCCGGAACTGGCGAGGTCATCGGCCGGCTGTTGTCGAACGGCGTTTCGATCGACATCGCCATCAAGGCGCTGGAGGAGCGCGGCCTTGCCCGGCGGCTGGCCGAGCCGAACCTGATCGCCCGTTCGGGCCAGACGGCGAGCTTCCTCGCCGGCGGCGAGTTCCCGATCCCGGTCTCCGAGGAAAACGGCAAGATCAGCGTCAGCTACAAGAAATACGGCGTCAGCCTGGATTTCACCCCGACCGTGCTGAAGGACGGGCTGGTCAGCCTCGACATCGCGCCGGAAGTGTCGTCGATCGATGCGTCCGCCTCCTACAATATCGGCGAGATCTCGGTGCCCGGCTTCATCGTGCGCCGGGCCAAGACCTCGGTCGACTTGAAGAACGGCCAGAGCTTCATGATCGCCGGCCTGCTGCAGTCGCAGAACGACATCACCACCTCGCGCCTTCCGGGTCTCGGCAAGCTGCCGGTGCTGGGCTCGCTGTTCTCGTCCAAGGCCTATCAGCGGCGCGAGACCGACCTGGTGATCATCGTCACGCCCTATCTGGTCAAGCCTGTCGATCCGTCGAAGAAGATGGTCGAGCCGACCGACGGCACGCAGCCGGCCAGCAATTCGGACTACTTCCTCAACAATACCGAGGAAGTGAAGGCTTCCGACCCGAACCGCGCCCTGGCGATGGCCGACGGCCGCGTCACGCAGCCCGCCGCGCCGACGGCAGGGCATTTCCTCGACCTGCCGAAGGATTGAAGTCATGCGTCCGGTTCCAGGCTTGATGGTTGCCCTGCTGCTCTCCGGTCTCTGCGGCTGCACCAGCGACGACTATGTGCGCACCGAGGGCGTGACGCCCGCCGCCGGCAACGCGCAGGCGGCCAATACGGTCATGCAGATGGTCGATCCGTGGAAATACGGCGTCCAGAACACCAGGCTGCTGGTGCCGGCGCAGCGCACCAGCACGTCGACGGCCGCCGCGGCCGGCGAGGCGGCGGGTGCAAAGACGGCTGAGACGACGAGCGCGACAACCAACTGATTTGGCACTGACCAGACGGGCTGACGACATGGCAAGCGGCATCAAGAGCAAGAAGATACTGCTCGTATCCACCGACAGGACGTTCCTGCAGGACACCCGCACGGCCTTCGCCGCTTCGGACGTCATCGAGCTTTTGACGGTCGACAAGAGCGTCAACGAGTTGCGCGGCGAAGTCCAGGAGACGGATTTCGGCGCGCTCATCGTCGACATGGACGCGGCGAAGCTGGAAGAGATCGAATCGCTGCAGCGCATCATGCGCCGGCTGGAAGGCCGGGTCCCGGTGGTCGTGGTCACGCAGGAATTCAACGCAGCGGCGGTGCGCATCCTGGTCCAGCTCAAGGTCGCCGACTTTCTGGTCAAGCCGATCACCACCGCCGACCTGGTGCGTTCCGTCGTGCGGGCGCTGCAGGGGCCCGGGCGGGAGGAAAACACCGAGTCGCAGATCTATACCTTCATGCCCGCCGCCGGCGGCGTCGGCACCACGACGCTGGCGCTGCAGACCGCCTTCCAACTGCATCATTCGGTGACGCGCGGCGCCTCGACCTGCGTCGTCGACCTCAATTTCCAGCAGGGCGCCTGCGCCGAATATCTCGATCTCGAGCCGCGCTTCGACATTACCGAGATCGAGAACCAGCCGGAGCGTCTCGACCGGCAGCTGCTGGACGTGATGCTGTCCAAGCATGCGAGCGGGCTCTGCGTGCTGGCGGCGCCGACGCGCCCGTCGGAGATGCGCTCCTTCAAGACCGACGTCGTGGTGCGCATGCTCGACCTCGTCTCGGCCTATTTCGACAATGTCGTCATCGACATGCCGCGCACCTGGTTCCCATGGACCGAGACGGTGCTGCTCGGCTCCAACAAGCTCTATATCGTGGCCGAGATGACGGTGCCGTGCCTGCGCCACACGCAACGCCTCATCCAGGCGATCTACGAGACCGCCGGCAGGGAGGTGAAGCCGAACGTGATCGTCAACCGCTTCGAGCAGAAGATGTTCGACAACGGCATCAAGCAGGCCGATGTCCAGGACATCCTCGGCGAGCATTTCGTCGGTGGCATCTCGAACAATTACCGGCTGGTGCGCGAGGCCGTAGACCGTGGCGTGCCGCTGCACGACATCGACCCGAACGCCAATGTCGTCAATGACCTGAAGAAGATCATCCTGCCCGAGGAAGCGGTGACGACGACGGCCAAGTCGAAGTCGCTGTTCGGCCTCGGCAAGGGCCTGCTGAAGAGGAAGGCCGGATGACCAGCCGCTTTTCAACGCTCCAGAACCGCGACCTGCGTCCGCAGCGCCCAGCCGAGGCGGCGCCGGTGACGCAGCACACCGTGGTCATCCCGACGACGCGCAAGCTTGTCGCGCCGAAGGTCGAGGCAGCCCCCGCCAAGAGCGCCAACAAGGTGCTCGACGCGCGGGTGCGTATCCACCGCATGCTGCTCGAGGAAATCAACCTCGTGGCGCTGGAACGGCTGCCGAAGGACGAGATGCGCCGGCAGGTGCATGAATTCGTCTCGGAAAAGACCCGCCATGAGCGAATGGCGATCAACACCGCCGAGCTCGACGCGCTGGTCGACGACATCGTCGACGAGATGGTCGGTCTCGGCCCACTGGAGCCGCTGCTCAAAGACCCCGAGATCAACGACATCCTGATCAACGGCCACCAGAATTGCTTCGTCGAAAGGCGCGGCAAGCTGCAGCAGGTGCATATCCCGTTCAAGGACGAGGCGCATCTGCTTCGAATCATAAACAAAATCGTCGCCGCGGTCGGCCGTCGCGTCGATGAGTCGGCGCCGATGGTCGACGCGCGCATGCTGGACGGCTCGCGTTTCAACGCCGCCATCCGGCCGGTTGGCGTCGACGGGCCGCTGGTGTCGATCCGCAAATTCTCCAAGAACAAGCTCGGCCTGCACAAGCTGGTCGAATTCGGCGCCATCACCCAGAACATGGCCGAGGTGCTGGCGGCGGCCGTGCATGCCCGCAAGACCACCATCATCTCTGGCGGCACCGGCACCGGCAAGACGACGATGCTGAACGCGCTGTCGGCCTTCATTCCCGAGGACGAGCGACTGATCACCATCGAGGACGCCGCCGAGCTGCAATTGCAGCAGCCGCATGTCGCGCGCATGGAGACACGGCCCGCCAATATCGAGGGCCACGGCGAACTGAAGCAGCGCGACCTGGTCAAGAACGCGCTGCGCATGCGCCCCGACCGCGTCATCCTCGGCGAGTGCCGCGGCGAGGAAGCCTTCGACATGCTGCAGGCGATGAACACCGGCCATGAAGGCTCGATGGCGACCATCCACGCCAACACGCCGCGCGACGCCATCTCGCGCCTGGAGCAGATGCTCGGCATGACCGGCATGCCGATGACGGTGCAGTCGATCCGCAGCCAGATCGCCAGCGCCATCGACATCATCGTGCAACTGACCCGCCTGTCCGACGGCAAGCGCAAGGTGACCAGCGTCGCCGAGGTGACCGGCATGGAAGGCGACGTCATCCAGATGCAGGAGATATTCCGCTTCGTGCGCACCGGCATGGAGGCGGACGGCAAGATCCTCGGTCACTACGAGGCGACCGGAATCCGCCCGCGTTTCCTCGAGGACCTGCGCGCCATGGGCATCGAATTCCCGGGCAAGTATTTCGAACCCGGCCGTCCACAGGAGTAACCGGTGTTCGGAGGCTTCAGCGCGATCTACGTCGTCTATGCCGCGGCAGCGCTCACCGGCATCATGATCGCAGAGGCGTGCTACCTGCTTTATGCCGGCCGCAGCGACAAACGCACCGCAATCAACCGGCGCATGAAGCTGCAGGAGAACAAGATCAGCCAGGAACAGGTGCTGATCCAGCTGCGCAAGGAACGCGGCCTGGAGGCCGGCAGCTCGGTGTTCTCGCTCGACCGGTTCCGCGCCTTGCGCACCCAGTCCGGCATGACGATGCCTCTGTCCAAATTCCTGGCGATCACTTCGGGCGCGGCGCTGGTGGCGGCGCTGGTCGCCATCTGGTACGGGCTGCCGTTGCTGCTCGGCCTTCTATTGTTTGTCGTCCTCTTGCCGGTGCTGCCCGTCATGTCGCTGCGCTTCCAGCGCGGCCGCCGGCTGAAACGGTTCGGCATGCAGTTGCCGGAGGCGCTGGAACTGATCACGCGCGGCCTGAAGGCCGGCCATCCGGTGCCGGTCGCCATCTCCATGGTGGCGCGCGAGATGCCGGACCCGATCGGCACTGAGTTCGGCGTCATCGCGGATGAGGTGACCTACGGCTCGGACCTGGTTTCGGCGCTGAATTCGCTGTTCGACCGGGTCGGCCATGAAGACCTGCCGTTGTTCGTCACCGCCGTGTCGATCCAGAACAGTTCGGGCGGCAATCTGCGCGAGATCCTCGACGGGCTGTCGTCGACGATCCGCGAACGCGGCAAGCTGCGTCGCAAGGTGCGCGCGATTTCGACCGAGGGCCGCATGTCGGCCTATATCCTGACGGCCGTGCCGGCACTTCTGTTCGCGGCCATCATGGTGATGATGCCGCAATTCTACAAAAGCGTCTGGGGCGAGCCGAAGACCTGGTACTTGCTTGGCGGCTCGGTCACCTGGCTGATGCTGGGCAATGCCATCATGTTCAAGATGTCGAACTTCAGGTTCTGACATGCAGGCTGTGATCGAATTCCTCGCTTCGCTCGCGCCGACCTCGCTGTTGCCGGTTGCGGTGCTGCTGCTGATGCTGGGTGGCAGCGCGGTGGCCTGGCCGCTGGTCGTTGCCAAGGGCGACCGCAACGAGGTCAAGCGCCGGCTGAAGGTGGAGGAGAGCAGCAAGGCCGTCGAGCAGACTGAGCCTGCGCCGCGGAAGAATTCCAACGCGGTGCGCGAGAAGGCGGTGAAGCGGGCGCAGGAATTCTACGCCAAGAGCGACCCCGAGAATGTCGCGCGGCTGCGCATGAAGCTCATCCAGGCCGGCTACATGGAACCGCGTGCTGTCGGCACCTTCTTCCTGATCCGCTTTGCCGCCTTCGTCGGCCTGGCTCTTGGCGCCCTGCTGCTCAACCACTGGATGGCGAGCGCGGATTCGACCATGACCAGCCGCTGGACCTTCGTCATCCTTTCGGGCGCTGCCGGCTATTTCCTGCCCGGTCTGGTGCTGACCCAGAAGGTGCGGGAG
>NZ_RZOT01000939.1:0-920 GCF_003999085.1 Mesorhizobium sp. M4A.F.Ca.ET.090.04.2.1 | reverse complement strand
GCCAACCCCGCCCGCCGCAGGAAGGTGGCGGACGGGGAATAGGGCGCCGGCGGCATCGCGTTCAATTGGCCCATTGTCCTTGCCATAGGCTCCCCAAGCATGAAAAAGGTCTCGTCATCGCGAGACCTTTTTCATGACCTACCTCATCTACATCGCCGCCGCCCTTGCCGAGATCGCCGGCTGCTTCTCGTTCTGGGTCTGGTGGCGGCTGGGAAAGTCGCCTCTATGGCTGGCGCCGGGCCTCGTCTCGCTCGCTTTATTCGGCTTGCTGCTGGCGCTCGTCGACACGTCGGCCGCCGGCCGCGCCTATGCGGCCTATGGCGGCATCTACATTGCGGCATCGCTCGGCTGGCTGTGGCTGGTGGAAGGAGTGCGCCCCGACCGCTGGGACCTTGCCGGTGCGGCGATCTGCATCGCCGGCGCTTCGGTCATCCTGCTCGCGCCGAGAGCATGATGCCGAAAAGTGTGAAACGGTTTTCGGACGACATCATGCTCTATCTCGCTGATTTAGAACTGGATAGTTTCAGGTCGATTCGGCCTGAAACTATCCAGTTCTGAGGGAGCCTGAGCCGTGGAACTCCCCGCACCGCTCCGGCAAGGCGTCGAGCGCCTGCTCGAAAATGTGCCGCTGCCGGCGCTCAAGCAGGCGGCGCGGACGCTGTCCGACCGCTACCGCGCGGAGCTGCGCGACGGCCGCCTACACATGGCCGAGGACATGGCGGTCAAAGCCTATCTGGCGACGCGGCTGCCGGCGACCTATGCCGCCGTTCGCGCCAGCCTCGATGCGCTGGCCGAGGCAAGGCCCGACTTCCAGCCGAGGACCTTGCTCGATATCGGCGCCGGGCCTGGCACGATGCTTTGGGCCACGCTCGACCTGTGGCCCGATCTCGTAGCGGCGGTGATGCTCGAGGCAAAAGCGG
>NZ_RZOT01000938.1:0-920 GCF_003999085.1 Mesorhizobium sp. M4A.F.Ca.ET.090.04.2.1 | reverse complement strand
ACAAAACGAAGCCGCTCGTCCATGATGCCAGTCTCTCGCCAAACCATCGCCGGGTCCTCCGGCGAGGGAGAAAACTGTCACCTATGCAATCGGTCCATTCTGTTACCTATCTATCCGGTTCGGACAAGCTGTCTTTCTCCCCGTCACTATACGGGGAGAAACCGTCTTGCTTGAGACCGTTCTAGCCAACGCGACCTCTTTCGTGCTCGGAAGAGAGTGGCATCCAGGGCCGCTCTCCTGCTTGCAGCCCGCTCTCAGCCCACTCTTCCGGCGCGCGCCAACCCATGCGCCACCAGCCGGTCGATGACTTCCGGATAGCTGACGCCGCTCGCCGCCATCGCCTTGGCGTACATGCTGATGTCGGTGAAGCCGGGAATGGTGTTGAGCTCGTTGACGACGAAGCCCATGCCCGGCGTCACGAAGAAATCGACGCGGGCCATGGCGTCGCAGCCGAGCGCGCGGAAGGCCTTTGCGGCCATGTCGCGCATGGCTTGCTCGATCTCCAGCGGCAGTTCGGCCGGCACCTTCAGCGCCGCCCCATCCTTATCGATGTACTTGGCGTCATAGCTGTAGAAGCCATGGCTCTCGGCCGGCACGATCTCGCCGGGGCGGGAGACGAACAATCCGCCCTTTGCGTCCTCCAGCACGCTGCATTCGATTTCGCGGCCGCGGATGAACTCTTCCGCCAGCAGCTTGCCATCGTGCTTGAACCCTTCGGCGAGTGCGGTCTGGTAATCGCTTTCGCTGGAGACCTTGCTGACGCCGACCGACGAGCCCTGGCGCGCCGGCTTGATGAAGACCGGCAGCCCGAGCGCACTCGCGACTTCCGCAAAGGCGGGCGTCGCGTCGGGAACGATGGTAACCGACCGCGCGACTGGTAGGCCGGCAGCTTTCAGCAGCCGCTTGGCGATGTCCTTGTC
>NZ_RZOT01000937.1:0-924 GCF_003999085.1 Mesorhizobium sp. M4A.F.Ca.ET.090.04.2.1 | reverse complement strand
GGCCGTGCTTGAGGGTGAACGACCAGTCCTCGGTGCGCACATGCGGCGTCGGCCCGGCCGACAGCACCGGGAAGCCCTGCTCGAGATACTGGCCCGGCGGGATGCGCGTGTCATGGTCCGTGGGGGGACGCCGTCCGGAAACGAAACCACGGGTGACCATCAGCACATCCCTTTGCGTGGGGCCGTTTGCCGGCCCAGCGCAATGTTCTCGAAGATGGCCCGGCGGGCAACAGAAAAAATGCCGGCGGCGGGCCTTGTGTCTGGCCTGTCGCCGGCGCCAGGCCTCAGCCTGCGGCGAAAGGCACGGCGACGAAGATCTGCGCGTCGCCGCGGTCGACGAGCAGCAGCACCGACTTGCGGCCGGACTTGCCTGCCTCGGCGATCGCCTGGTTCGCCTGCCTGGCGCTCTTCACCGGGGTCCGGTCGACGGCGACGATGACATCGCCCGGCTCGAGGCCGGCCGCCGAAGCCGCCTTGTCCGGATTGACGCGCTCGACCAAGGCGCCGCGCTGATTGTCGGCCAGGTTCAACTCCTCGCGGACATCGGGCGTGATGTCGGTGAGGCCAAGGCCGAGCGACGGGACGCGCAGGGCCTGCCCGGCCGACGGCTTCTCTCGAACTGCGCGGCGCTCATCTTCGGCCCGGCCCGCAGCGGGAACTCATGCAGCGAGCCGACATGGTCGAGATGGATATGCGTGGCGACGACGATCAGCGGCTTGCCTGCTGGCGTGTCGATCTCGGGCGCCAGCGGCAGGATGCCCATGCCGGTGTCGACCAGAAGGTCGGCGTCCCGGCCTTTGAAATGCCAGATGTTGGCGCGCACGAAATCGTGCACGAACGGCTCGGTCAGCATCGATGTCCTGGCGTCGACGATGGCCTTGCCGAACCAGTCGCCGACTACCAGGTCGCCCATCAGACGAAGGG
>NZ_RZOT01000936.1:0-926 GCF_003999085.1 Mesorhizobium sp. M4A.F.Ca.ET.090.04.2.1 | reverse complement strand
CCACCAAGCCGATCGGCGTCGGCACAGGCATCGGCCTGTCGATCTCGAAGTCGATCATCGAGCGGCACAACGGCAACATCTGGTTCGAGGAGGTGCAGCCGCACGGCGCGCGTTTCGTGGTCCAGCTGCCGGCGATCACTGCCGGCGCGGCCGCTGGCAGCGAAGGACCGGCGCGCTCAAGCGGCCTGCGCCACGCGCTGATCATCGACGACGAGCCCGATGTCGCCGGCTCGCTCTCCGACATACTGGAGCTGATGGGCGTCAAGTCGCGCGTCGTGCCGGCGTGGACGTCGGCGGCGGCGATCCTCAGCGGCCAGATGCCGCCCGACATCGTCTTTTCCGATTTGCGCATGCCCGGCACCAGCGGCATCGCAATCTATCGCGAGTTGCTCGCCGAACGGCCGGCGCTGGCGCAGCGCTTCGTGCTGGTCACCGGCGACCTGATCGGCGCCAAGGCCGAGATCGAGGCGCTGCCGCCGCATCAGCGGCCGCAGATCCTGGAAAAGCCGTTCAGCACGCTGGACGTGCGCGGCGTGCTTTCGGCCATCGCCGAGCAGGCTGCCGTGGAGAGCTGACATCCAGCCGTTCAAAGATACTGGAGCAAGCGCAGGAACTCGCCGTTAGCAGGCCGGCCTCACCTGAATATCGACAGACCGAAAAAAAGAGGCTCCCAACCGACGATGCGGTGGGAGCCTGACTTGAGCGCAGGAGGAGCGCTCTGGGGAGGTCAAAGCGTGATCGCGAAGCGGGGAACTGTTTCGCGGATCACGTTCGACAAGTCAGAAGACGTTCGGCGTGCTGGTCAGCGGCGCGGCATTGGCGATCATGCGCACCGCGCGTTCCCTATGCTTGCCGGACTGCTCGGCAATGGCGCGCAGACAGTCCGCGCTCTCGGCGCCCCAAGCCTGGCCCTTGCAGGCGAAATC
>NZ_RZOT01000935.1:0-931 GCF_003999085.1 Mesorhizobium sp. M4A.F.Ca.ET.090.04.2.1 | reverse complement strand
GAGTAGCAGGAGGAGATGCGAATGGACGAGCCCGATCGCTGGCGCAACATGGCAAGCGCGCCGAGGGATGGCAGCCGGATCCTGGTCACGGTGCGGCCGACCGAGCAGGGGCCGGCCGAGGTCGACATGGCCTATTGGTCGCGCGCCGACCAGCATGGCGAGGAAGGCTGGCGCTCCTCCGACTCCCAGCCGGGCCGCGTGGTCGAATATGCCGACCCGGAACTGAAATGCTGGATGCCGCTACCATCAGCCGGAAGAGGCTCGATGCCGAGCCCGTGGGAGGGCGACGAGGTGCCGCTGCTGGACGGGTCGGGGATTTAGGGCCAGTCTCCCCCCTTGAGGGGGAGATGTCGCCGAAGGCGACAGAGGGGGTCGCCGCGCGTGGAGCGCCAGCCTTGATCCGCCGCAGGAGGTAGAGCCCAGTCGAACCGACCCCCTCTGCCCTGCCGGGCATCTCCCCCACAAGGGGGGAGATGGCAGCTTCAACGGCTCACCCCACCGCCACCAGCACCTCCCCTGCCTCAACCTTCGCCGGGTAGGTCCTCAGATTGATACATGGCGGCAGGCGCCTGGCTTCGCCTGTGCGGTAGTCGAAGGCGCCGGAGTGTTTCGGGCATTCGACCTCGTAGTCCATCACCAGCCCGTCGGCGATGTGGACCGCCTCATGCGTGCAGAGGCCGTCGGTGCAGAACACCTCATCGTCGGGCGAGCGGAACACGGCGTAAGTCCGGCCCTCATGGTCGAAGCGGCGGGCGCCTTCCTGTTCGATGTCGTCGAGGCCGCACGCCTTGATCCAGCTGGTCATTTTTCTCACCGTAAGATTCGATCGCGGCAGGCCTCCGGGGTCACCCGGAGGCCCAGTCCTGGGATCAGTTCTTGTTCATGTACTCGGCCGCGTTGGCCGGCGTGACCAGCTCGAACGGCACGTAGA
>NZ_RZOT01000934.1:0-939 GCF_003999085.1 Mesorhizobium sp. M4A.F.Ca.ET.090.04.2.1 | reverse complement strand
CCGAGCTCCGCATGGCCCCGCGTCCCCCCGCCGATCGCCGAGCAGCCGCTGCCCGGCGCGCGCTTGTTGCAGGCCGGGAAGTTGGCTGGGTCGCGAAAATAGGGACAGCGCGTGCGCTGCATCAGGTTGCCGCCGATGGTCGCCATGTTGCGCAGCTGCGCCGAGGCCGCCTGCCACAGAGCCTCCGAGACGGCCGGGAAGCAACTTTTGATCCCGGCATGGTCGGCGACATGGCTCATCTTCGCCAGCGCGCCGATCATAGCGCGGTCGGCGGTGACGTCGATGGCGCTGAGCCCCTCGATATGGCTGATGTCGATAACGGTCGAGGGTTCGGCGACGCCGCATTTGGCGAGGTCGACCAGCGTCGTGCCGCCGGCAAGCAGCATGGCGCCGGGGAGGGCGGAAGCATGGCGCGCGGCCTCGACAGTGTCGGCGCGGAGGTAGGAAAAGTCTCTCATGAGCGGAGCCCCTCTGCTGCCTGGCGGACGGCGGCGACGATGTGCGGATAGGCGCCGCAGCGGCACAGATTGCCGGCCATGTATTCGCGGATTTCTTCGTCGGACCCCGCATGGCCCTCGCGGATGCAGGCCACCGCCGACATGATCTGGCCCGGCGTGCAATAGCCGCACTGGAAGGCGTCCTGATCGAGGAAGGCGGCTTGCACGGCGTTGAGCGTGCCGTCCGCGTCGGCAAGCCCCTCGATGGTGGTGATGTCGCGTCCCTCGACCTGCGCCGCCAAAGTCAGGCAGGCAAGCACGCGCTCGCCGTCGACATGCACGGTGCAGGCGCCGCACTGACCCTGGTCGCAGCCCTTTTTGGTGCCGGTGAGGTGGAGCCGGTCACGCAGCGCGTCGAGCAGCGTCACGCGCGGCTCGATGTCGAGAGTGTGGTCGCTGCCGTTGATGATGAGGTGGAGGGAAAGCGTGGTCGGACTGATGG
>NZ_RZOT01000933.1:0-939 GCF_003999085.1 Mesorhizobium sp. M4A.F.Ca.ET.090.04.2.1 | reverse complement strand
GGCATAGCCGACCGCCAGCCGGATCGAGTTGCGCACGCCGGCGTCGACCCTGCCGCGCGCCATCACCGAGCCGTCGAGCCAGCCCTGGAACCAGCGCGTCAGGAAATAGCCGATGACGAAGACCACGATGCCGCTGAGGATGCCGGTGAACGAGATCGTCACCGAGCCGATGGTGACGCCCGTCGCCAGTTTGTATGCCCACGCTTGGATGTCGCCGGGCTGGAAACCCCACATCAGGAGGATCAGCGGCAGGAACACCAGCACGATCATCAGGTTGATGGCGATGCTGACGACCAGGCCGAGCTGGTCGAGCGCGGTTTCATCATAGCTTGAATTGGCGGTCAGCCAGCGCCCAGCCGACGTGTCGGCGAAGCCGCCCTCTTCGCCGATCGCCCGTGCCGACAGGAAGCCGATATAGGCGGTGACAAGGACGGTGCCGGTGACCACCACCTGCAGCGAGACGAACAGCGCAAGGCCGATATAGCCGAGCAGCGCCGCCGCGATGGTGAACAGGCCGAGCGCGACGGCGGTGACGCGAAGCCAGGCCGGCCACGGGCGCCATGTTCCATCCCGCGCCCGGAACGGCTTCAGCAGCGCCATCAGGATCAGGATGACGCCGACGATGATGGTAGCGACAAAGCTGCGCGCGATGGTCAGCGACAGCGGCGAGCCCATCTTGTCGTTGACCACGGACAGGAAATTGTTGAAGCCGATGACCACCGCCATCGCCGTCGTCAGCCGCACCAGCCAGCGCGCCGGCCCGGTTTCGACCGGAATCAGGCGCCAGTTGGGCAGGCGCGGCTCAAGCGCGGCATTGGTCAGCCGGTTGACGCAGAACACCACCGCGATGACGGCGAGCAGCGCATTGAGGAAGACGCCGATATCGCCGCGCAGCACGTTGTAATAATTGAAGAAGAACACGGTCGAGGCGAGGAACAC
>NZ_RZOT01000932.1:0-951 GCF_003999085.1 Mesorhizobium sp. M4A.F.Ca.ET.090.04.2.1 | reverse complement strand
GCACTAGGCACTAGGCACTAGGCACTGGGGAGCATCAGAGCCATGCCTCCGTTACTCCCCTACTGCCCTACTCCCTTACTGCCTTACTCCCCTCCATCTTGCTGACAGCCATATCGTTCACAGCTAATATTCGCCGATGAGCGAAGGATTGCTGGCAGGCGCCACTCATCTCGGGCCGGTTCATCTGAGGGTGGTCAACATCGCGGCGGCCTTGCCCGTATGGCGCGATGCGGTCGGGCTCTCGCTGCTTGGCGAGGATGACGCGGTGGCCGGGCTCGGCGTCGACGGCAAGGCGCTGATCGTGCTGCATGAAGGTGCTGCGGTCGCGCTGCCACAGAAGGCGCGCGATCTCTTCCATGTTGCCATCCATGTCACGACGCGCCGCGACCTTGCGCATGCCGCCGCCCGGCTCAAGGCTTCCGGCCTCAGATACAGCGCCCAGGACCATTTGGTCTCGGAATCGCTCTACGTCTCCGATCCGTCGGGCAACGGCATCGAGATCTGTTTCGACACACCCGAACGCTTGGCCGGCAGGGAGGAGACGACGGACGGCCGTGTGCTGCTCCTCGCCACGGACGGCAGCACGCATTCGGGGCTGGAGCCGCTCGACCTTGCGAACCTGTCGCGCTCGCTTGGCGATTCCGGCCGGATCGAGCCGCGGCTGCCGGCGGATGCCTTCATTGGCCACATCCATATGCGCGCCCGCTCGCCCGAAACGCTGATGGCGTTCTATGTCGACGTGCTCGGCTTCAGGCCGCACATCCAGTCGCGCACCTTCGGTCTGTTCGATTGCGGCACCGATCGGCGCCGCCACATGGTCGCCTTCAACATCTGGACCCGCGACGAGCTGACCGAACCGCCGCCCGGCGCGGCCGGGCTGGAGCGCTTCACGGTCGTGCTTGCCGGCGCCGACGAGCTTGCCGCTGTGGCGGGACGGCTCGGCAAGGCGGG
>NZ_RZOT01000931.1:0-954 GCF_003999085.1 Mesorhizobium sp. M4A.F.Ca.ET.090.04.2.1 | reverse complement strand
ACATGGCGACGTAGCCCACCGCGAACAACAGCAGCAGAACCGTCACGATGAGATAGGTGCCGGCAAAACCGGCGCCGTTGCCCATCAGCATGCCAAGCGGCGTGCCACCCGCCACAGCCGTGAGCGGCGCCGCGGCCGAGATCACCATGAAGGTGATGGCGCCAACGCCAAGGCTGTTCTTCCTCAGCCGGTTCAGTTCGCCGGCTTCAATTGTCGTCATCTTTCCCTCCAGATCCGCGCTTGCGGAAACCAAGTGTCCCTGAAATGCCGGGCCTTCTGCTGGGCCATCAACGTTTCACTATTTGCAACAGCATTTCGAATATAGACTTGCAAAGGAATCGACTTGCTGTCAAGTTAATTCGCACGTTAAGTATCTGATGGAGGATCAGACCGGGATGGGCACGGTGAGCAAAGCCATTTCGCTGCTGGAAATGCTCGGCCGCAGCGCGCCCGAGACGGCGCTTGCCGACCTTGCCAGGCGCGCCGGTTTCGACAAGGCGACGACGCGGCGGCTACTGGTCTCGCTCATCGAGCACGGGCTGGTGGAGCAGGACGAAGCCACGCGGCTCTACCGGCTGGGCGCCGGCATCGCGCGGCTGGCGCTGATGCGCGAGGCGCAGTTTCCGTTCCTGCGCATGGCGGTGCCGGTGGTCGAGCAGCTGGCGGCCGAGACCGGCGAGACCGTGCATTTGTCGGAATATTCAAAGCGCGGCCTGATTTCGGTCCATGTCATCGAGTCGGCCAAGGCCAACCGCGTCAGCGTGCAACTTGGCGAGGTGCTGCCGATGCATGCGACGGCGTCCGGAATTGCCTTCCTGGCGTTCACCGAGGAGCATGTCCGCGCCGGCGTCCTCGCGGGACCGCTGCCGGCCTTCACGCCCTACACGATCGGCGACGCCGAAACGCTCGCCGAACATATCGCCGCCGCCCGCGCGCGCGGCCATTCGACCGGCT
>NZ_RZOT01000930.1:0-955 GCF_003999085.1 Mesorhizobium sp. M4A.F.Ca.ET.090.04.2.1 | reverse complement strand
CTGCATGCCCTGCTTGGCGGCGACCGGATTGCCGTGGATCCACGGCTTCATGTCGTTGGCGCCGAGCATGATGACGATCAGGTCGAGCGGCGCGTGACTCATCAGGATCGTCGGCAGCACTTTCGCGCCGTTGCGGTCGGCGCCGGCGAGATGATCGTCGAAAGCGGTGGTGCGGCCGTTCAGGCCTTCGGCGATAACCTCGACGCCGTCACCGAGCGTTGCCTTGAGCACGCTCGGCCAGCGGTCTTCCAGCGCATGGCGGCCGAGGCTGGCGGCGTCATAACCCCAGGTCAGCGAATCGCCATAGCAGAGAATTGTCTTCATGCGCTTGCCCCATCCCTGCCGAACCCTGCCGCCGAGCGCTTGAGCCGCCAGCGCACGAACAGCCAATGCATGATGATCGTCGCGACACCGGGAAGGATCATCCCGGCGATTATCGAAAGGTCGCTCGCGGTCGCCCGATTCTCGGCCGGCACTGAAAAGGTCCATCCCACCAGCGCCAGCAGCGCGAGACCGAAAAACACCAGTAGCCACCACAATGTCCGGTCGACGGCACGAACCGGGTCGGCGAAGAACTGCACGGCGAAGAAGAGGATCGTCACGACGACAATGATCAGGGCAGTCGCCGCGAAAACCAGTGTGTATTCCTCTTCCGCGCCGGTCAGGACGGCCAGCTGCTGCGCCACCAGCGTGCCGGCCGAGCTGGAGAGGAAGAAGGCAAAAAGGCTGGTGAAGAATTTCCGCACCGCCTTTCCCTTCTTACACCAGCATGCCCATCGGGTTTTCGATCATGCGCTTGAAGGCGCCGAGCAGTTCGGCGCCGAGCGCGCCGTCGACCGCGCGGTGGTCGGTCGAAAGCGTCACTGACATCACCGTGGCTATCTTGATCTCGCCCTTCTTCACCACCGCCCGCTCCTCGCCCGCGCCGACGGCCAGGATCGTCGCATGCGGCGGG
>NZ_RZOT01000092.1:0-13525 GCF_003999085.1 Mesorhizobium sp. M4A.F.Ca.ET.090.04.2.1 | reverse complement strand
ACCTTGGACCATGTCTCGCGCGTACACGCAGATGCCAGGCTCATCCTTATTACCGGCGATCTTGCTGATACAGGCGATCCAGCCGCTTACGCACTCTTGCGCGAGATCTTGTCGGAGGTCCGGCTCCCGGTCCATTTGACGATCGGCAACCACGATGACCGCGGCGCATTTCGAGGCGTATTCGGCGGGGAAGGATTCGTTCAGGCGGCTGTCGACTTGCACGACTGGCTCGTCGTCTTGCTCGACACAAAGGACGACATCAGCCATTTCGGTTGTCTTGACGGTGGCCGGTTTGAATGGCTGCAGGACCAGCTTTTCCGTGCCGCCGGCCGACCAGTCGTGGTTGCTATGCACCATACGCCGGCGGATTTGCATGTGCCTTGTTTTAAGACGAGCGATATGAAGGAGTCCGATCGGCTCCTTTCCATCCTTCGGAAAAACGCATCGGTCCGCCACATGCTCTTTGGTCACCGGCATGTTGCTGCAGCAGGCAGTTTGTCGGGCATATCGTTTACTGCCAGCCGTGGCACGGCGCAGCATATCGTTCTGGACTGGGAACAATATGGCAAGCCCATATTTGTGGCGGCTGCGCCATCATACGATGTCGTCATGTTGGACGGATCGGATGTCGTTGTCCATCGTCACGAGGGACTTGATCAGCTGCCTGTCATTCGTCCCGGTGATCCGAAATGATGGCTTCACCATCGATCAAAACGTCCGATCGGTCGCGGCCTCGACTGATCATCTTCGATTTTGACGGCACCCTTGCGGAGACGGAAATCGTAGCATCGGAGGTGATTTCGGCAAAACTTGCCGCGGAAGGTTTCCAGGTGCATCCAGATGAAATAACGGCAACGCTCTCCGGTGTTGAGCGAGACGATCAACAACGGCATCTGGAAAGACTTGTCGGTGTAAGCCTGCCGAAGAACTTCATGGAAACGGCCGCGGCTGAGATCCAGCTGGCCGCCTCTGGGATCCTGTCGGCGACACCTGGCGCGGTTGAACTGCTCCAGTGGCTTTCCATTCCCTTTTGTGTCGCATCGAACACATCTCGTTTCGAACTCATCCACCGCATGAGAGCCGCCAATCTCTTGGGGCTTGTAGGCTCACGGTTCTTCTCCTCCGATGACATCGGTGTCCGGAAGCCTGACCCTTCTGTGCTGCTATTGGCGGCGGAAATCATGGGCGTGTCTGCCAGAGAGTGCCTTGTCATTGAGGACAGCGTCATCGGTCTTAGTGCCGCGCGAAATGCAAATATGCGCTACTGCGCATTCGGGGGCGCCCGCCACCATACGAGTCGACTGAGGAATGACCTCCGGACCTTTGAGCCGGAGGCATTGTTGCTGAACTTGGCGGAACTTAAAGGTTTGCTTTGCCCAATGTAGAAAGAGGGCAGCGGCGTGGACGGTCCGCCGCGCCTGCATCCGGAACACCATACCCCGGCGGGCAGTGCAATGGCGGACAGGTCATCAAGCTTGGTGCGGGATGCGGTATGCGGTCTGGTCGCCAGCGGGCCTAGCTCACAATCCAGAATCGCGCATTTTGTTGCCTAAAACCCCGAGCTTCTTGGGGACTTATCTATCTCCAAACTCGTAAGTCAAACAAACAGCGGAGAAGCGTCGGTTTTGCGTTTTTGCCGTACTCGTGGCCTCTCTGGGTTTCGCGAGTTCAGGGTGGCGTTACCGGGGAGATTGAGCGCGATAGAGCCCGGCGACTGACACAGCACCTCGCCACTGAACTCGCATGTAAGACCGGAAATTGCGAACCTGAGCGCGGCCTTCCTACATTCGGTTGAGGCCTCAGCTCGCCTTCTCGACTACGCCCAGATCGAGCGCCTGACGGAGCGACTACAGAGTGCTACGCGTGTCGAAGCTCTTGGTATGGGCGTCTCCGCAATCTGCGCAGAGCTACTGTCACAGCCGCCTGATCTGGCTGGGATAGTGTCCTGAAGGTTCTGCAAAAAGCTCTGGAGAGAGAGAGCAGGCCTTGCCCTGAGGCGAGGCGGCCATGGCACGCTGGTGACGTTGCGATCACCGATTCCCGTGGAAGGGTAAGTGCATGACCAATCGAGAAGTTAGACTGAGCAGAGGCGAGTTGAAAGCGTTGCTGTTGTCGGATGAGGACGGCTTCCGCAGAGTTTTGCAGGCTGTCGTGCAGGAGGCTTTGGAAGCCGAGATGACGGAGGCCATCGGGGCCGAGAAAGGCGAGCGGACGGCGGAGCGGGTTGGTTACCGGTCCGGCTATTATGAGCGCAAGCTTGTGACGCGGGTTGGGGTCCTGGAACTTCGCGTTCCGCAGGATCGGACCGGCCGGTTCTCGACGGAATTGTTCGAGCGTTATCAACGCTCGGAGAAGGCACTGGTATCGGCGCTGGTCGAGATGTACGTGCAAGGCGTGTCGACCCGGAAGGTGAAGGCGATCACCGAGGAACTGTGCGGCCACGCCTTCTCGGCCTCGACGGTGAGCGAGGCGACGGCGCGGCTGGATGAGGCGCTGAAGGCGTTCTTTGAGCGGCGGCTTGCCGAACCTTACCCGTACCTCATCCTGGACGCGCGCTATGAGCGGGCGCGCGAGGCCGGCGTGATCGCCAGCCAGGCGGTCTTGGTGGCGATCGGGGTCGACTGGGAGGGCCGGCGCCAGGTGCTCGGTGTCGAGCTGGCCAACCGTGAAAGCCATTCGAGCTGGCGCGCGTTCGTGGCAGGGCTCAAGCAGCGCGGGCTTGCCGGCGTGGAGTTCGTCGTCTCCGACGACCATCCGGGGCTCAGGGCAGCGATCCGGGAAGTCCTGCCTGAGGCAGTCTGGCAGCGCTGTTACGTGCACTTCCTCAGAAACGCGCTCGATTATGTGCCGCGCAAGGTCGATGACGACTGCCTGATGGAGCTCAGATGGTTCTATGACCGGCGCGACCTAGCCGAGGTCAAGCGCGACCTGGCGCAGTGGATCGCCAAATGGCAGGCAAAATACCCGAAGCTGGTGGATTGGGTGGAGAACAACATCGAGGAGACGCTGAGCTTCTACCGGCTGCCGCTGCCGCATCACAAGCACATGAAGTCGACGAACATGCTGGAGCGGCTAAACCAGGAGATCAAGCGGCGCACCCTGGTCGTTCGCATCTTCCCCAACCCGCAGAGCTGTTTGCGGCTGGTTCGGGCATTGGCGGTGGAGATCCACGAGAACTGGCTCGAGGCGACCCGCTACCTCAACATGGATCACCTGCGCGAGCACAAGAAGGAGAGCCTGAGAGCACTGGCCGCCTGAGACGCGGCCCGCCATGTCCGCCGCTCCGCTAAACACGGGGGCTGCGCGGCGGACACGCCAACGTCACCGCTGAATGCCACGCCATTTTTGCAGAACTTGACGCACACAACCGGCTTCCGCATCCGAGCGCCGCGGCTGGCCATGGTCACACCTCATACGCATGGTGTATGCAGCTGAGGCGGCGCGCGGTGCATGCGTCATGTCCGGATGTCGAGAAATAGCACGCCGCAGAAACTCAAATTCTGCTAATCGAACGTTCAAAGGACGTCGAAAAAAGGGGAAGCGTAGAGATGTGGTTCTGCAAAAATGCGGCCCAATGTCGTCGGACAGAAATGCCCAGTTTGGCTATTGAAGCCAAGAAGAACGCAAAAGCCGATGCAGCCTACGACGCGGTACTTCAATTGCTCTACAGCAAATCCCACATGCCGGGGCAGCATCTCAGCGATAAAGAGCTAGCGTCCGACCTCAACATCGGCCGGACTCCTATACGCGAAGCACTTATCCGACTTGCAGCGGAAGGGAAGATCGTGTCCTTTCCTCAAAGGGGCTACTTTACGAGACCTCTGGTCGAGTGGGTTCTATTGGACTCGTATGTGGTGGCGCGCGAAACACTTACCTTCGCCCTAACTCGTACACGGACTCACCCTCTCGACCGAACCGCCCCCTCTGGTGAGTTATCTCCAACGGAGCTCGCTCTTCGAGCGGAAGAAATATTCACTGACATAGCTCTGGGGGCATGTAATTGCGAAATCTGCCATATCATCGACAAGTTCTGTTTCTGCTCTCATGCCCTTCGCATGGAAATAACCGCGTCTGAGCTTTCCCCGGCTTTTCGAACCAGTCTTGCAAGGCTAACTGACGCAATGCCTCAGCTCGGCAAGACTACGAGCGCAGTGGCATCCGCATTGACTAACCACCTTGATGTAGAACAGCGCGCAGTGTCGCGCGCTTTGCAAAATATGAGCAGGAGACAGCTGGCAAACTTCACGTTTACAAAGAAGTATTGGTGAGCGATTTTCGCCGACATCAGCCGAGTAGCTGAGCCATTCGGCTTGGGCCGTCGCAGGAGGGCTGCGGGTCCCGTGCGATATGATGCTGGAGGCGGTCAAGACACGCTTCGGATCGACGAGGGTGCCTCATCCGATCGAGACCTGTCGGAAAATGGCACCCCTACACCGGCAAGGAACACGCGCCTTCGCCTCTGCGCTGACCGCGTTACTTGCTCCACGCCCGTGAAGCGCCCCACTCCAGCGACGTGTCGGAAGCCTGGGTCAAAACCTTCAAGCGTGATTGCGTTCGCCTCACTCCTTGCATGATCACCCATGGTTCTCCGCCAGATCGCCCGGTGGGATGACTACAACGAGATACATCCTCACTGAGCGCTCAGAATACGATCCCGGGAGAGGTCATTCTGACACAAACCCACTAGCCGGAGTGTTCGCGAAAGGGGCTACTAACATTGGACGCCGGCCCTCGGTCCGGCGAGTGCTTCAACCAATTACGGAAGCTCGGGGTGCTCCCAGCTCGCCAAGGTTGGCTGATTATCTGGCCCGCGGCTTTGGCGGGATGATATTCCTGCGCATCCGCGCTGCGCTTTTTATCTTTTAAATGGTGCCGGTACGAGAGGCGGAAAAAGCAACCTCGCGTTGTCACTTCCGATACTAAAATATCTCAGATAGGAGGCTAAAGGTAGGCGGAGAATAAATAATATATCCATAAATATATTTCAGAGGACCACTTCCCCTTCTTGTCAGGGTCTATTAGGTGTTGATTTACGAAGGAGGGACTGCATCGTTCAGCGAGTTCATTTCCGACGAGGTTGACGCCTCATACGCCGGTTGCGAGCTTGAAAGCTCTTTCCTGAACTCAACGTAGCGAGGGCGCTACGGCGCCCAGCCTGTTCTCAGGAGCGACTCTGCTCTTGTGGGTTAGCCGAGCCTCGTTGCAAGACGCAAAAGTATGCGAGAGACGGGTCGGTTCGGCTCGTGACTTCGCGAGTGGCCGATGGCCGATGTAACACAACCAGGCTTGATCATATGACCAAGGATGTAAGCTTAGCCACGGCAGCAAGCACACGATGCGTCCACCAGAAGGACACTTCTCTTGCGCTCTTTGGAGGAGATCCCACGGTGCCGGCTGGGCGAGTTGTTCTTTGGCCAGCTGCGAAACGTAAACATTTGAAGGCGCTCGCAAATGTTGTCGAAAGCGGCAAATATCATCGCGTCAATCACCCTATGGTGATTGAGCTCGAAAAGCGGCTAGCGGATTGGTCGGGTAACTGGTCTGTGCGCGCCGTTGGAAGCGGCACAGCCGCTATTCACGTGGCTCTCGACTACTACCGGAACCGAGGTCGCCGAGTCGTTACGTCGGCTTTGAACTGGCCGGGAGCCGTCGGCCCAATCGCGATCAGTGGACTCGAACCGGTCTTTGTCGATGTTGAGCCAGACCTTGCCGGAGTTGATGAGAAGATGGCGGCCTCCCTCATCAAGCCAGGTGACGCGGCGACGCTCATAACTCATCTGTTCGGAAATAACCTCTTGGTTCCCAGCTTGAGATTCGCGGCGCGAGCGCGAGGCGTGGCGATTATCGATGATGTTTGCCAATCAATTGGCGCTGCGAAAGATATTGTCAATGGAGCTTACTTGGAGAGCGATGCACTCTCTCTCTCCGGCAACGGAGCTAAACACCTCGGGGCAGGTGAGCTTGGATTTGTCCTGACGAGGGACCCTGCTCTGATCCACCATGTAGATAATGTTTCGCTGACAAGCTCGTCGCGATGTGGAGCTAGGATATTCTCCCCGAACTCCAAAGGCTACAATTACCGACCCAATGTATTCTCTGCTGCCATTGCTAATCACAGGCTCAAGCAGCTTGACCGGCAGCTTAAAAAAAGGCGAAGGAATGCTAGGTTCCTTTGGCAGGAGATTGGCCACCTCTCAGGGCTTCTGCCTCTTTTCGATCCAGCAGATCATCAACAATCGATGCTGAATCTCCCGTTGCGTCTTGAGCCGGAAAAGCTCGGTTTTCTACCTGGCCCTACGGCCAGGGATTTCATCATTAAGCTTCTTCAAGCCGAGGGAGTTCCCGTTGCGGTCTGGCTGACGAAGCCCGTCTTTGAATATCTGCCGGATATCTGCGGCCAATGGTCAAGGACCGATTTTCCAAACGCCATGAAGATATTGAACACCATGTTTTACGTGTCGGAGATCGCTCCACCAAACGACGTTGAAGTGATGAAATTGTACGCGGCCGCGTTTCAAAAGGTCTGGGCAGCGCTTCCAAACCTAGCTTCAAAAATTCCTGAGATCGTATCTGTTGCCTGAGGGCGGGATGGCAAGCCGATGGACTGCTCAATAAAAGGTTTTCCACCATATGGCTTTTCGATTGTTCTCAAATTCGGCGGGAGCATCATGCGTGATCTTGCCGTGTGTAAGCTCGCACTGGCTGAACTTGAGCGTCTCGCCGATAAGGGCCATCGAATCCTACTTGTTCCAGGCGGCGGCATCCCGGACAAAGCAATTGAGGCGATTGATGCAGCCGAGCGATTAGATCCGTGTACCGCGCATCATGCGTGTGCTCTAGCACAGGACCAAACGGGGTATTTGCTTGCGGATGCCGCCTTCTCTTCCAAACTAGTTCCATCGGCCAGCCTAGGCGAATGCCGAACTCTCGCGAGACTTGGGAAGATTCCAGTGCTGCTGCCTTCCCGTTTGCTGTTTGCGGCTGACCCAGTGGAATGGAGTTGGGACGTCACATCCGACGCCGTTGCCGCGTGGATCGCTTGGTTAACTGGGGCACCACAGCTGGTGATTTTGACAGATGTCGATGGCGTGTATCGCGGTGGAGCAACCGACGATCCCGCTGCACTTATAGAGCAGATCGCTGCTCAAGATCTTGTCCTTCTCGGCCACACCTCGATTGACGCCTGCGCGGTCGAATTCATGGCGAAGAAAAGCCTTCCCGGCGTTGTGATTAATGCCCGTCATCCCGCTCGTCTCGCCGATTGGCTGGAAGGGAGACGCGTTAGAGCGACTAGGATCACCGTCGCGAGCAGGAAGGCCCATATCACAAGCGACCCTTTGGGGGGGGCGGCATGATGTCATCCACGGCGCTGATAGTGTATGGCCCGGAAGTCGCGCGCTCTGGCCTAACCTCGCTGCTCGACGAATTTATTCGCCGGCGAACCGGTTTGGAACTCTCGGAACGGTTCTTTTCGATTCATAGTCGCAAATCCATTGATGCGTTTTATACCCTTACCTGTTCCACCGGCGGGAAGCATTGGCCATTGGTGCTGGACTTATTCGACATGCGTCCGGTTTGCGCCACGATCTGGAGCGGACCTAATGCGCTGCACTTGTCGCAAAAACTGAAGGGTAACACACAGCCGGCCCAGGCTTTATCCGGCACCGTACGTAGTCTCTTTTTCTGCGATAATCCCGTGACGAACCTCCTTCATGTGAGCGATAGTCATCAAGTAATGGATGCTGAGCTGAGAATACTTAGGTGCCGGTCGTTGGGCGACGAAGCGACTGCTTGGATTTCTCTCGATTCCGGCTACATTGCCCATTCATCTTTCCAAATGTTGCTAAACGTTCTCGGCGACAGGGGAGCTGCGCCGATGCCGGACAATCGGAGTGATGGTAGCGCGTTTGCCCACGCAAGATTCTGTTACGACAGAGCACTCCTAACCGCAGCAAAGTCGGGCCTAACGACAGCCGTCCAGCGGTATTTCCAGGGGGATCGAGCCGGTCTAGAAGGCCTCTTCCGGTATGCACCCCTCCGCTCATCTTGGGACCGCCTCATTCTTGAGGCCGGTCTGTTTTCAATGCCTCTTTGGAATTGCTTACTGAAGCGAACCGTTGATGCCGTCGAGCCGGGAAAACAACCAGGCATGGCACCGCGCCGGAAGGCCGGAGAACAATGAGCGAACTTGATCGTATCAGGACAACGCTTCGGACAAGTCAACAAGCCACTTTCCCGCGTCAGATGCAGGCATTCGGACTGGATCTGGTCGTACAGGAAGGGGTTTTTCCTCCAGAGCACTTCCAGAGTTGGCGTTGGATTAGCGAGAATTTTCCCCCATTCGACGGAAAGACCGTCTTAGAAATCGGCTGCGGTTTCGGTCTTCCCGGCCTTCTGTTGGCAAAGACTGGCGCGCTGTCGTTGCTGACTTGTGACATCAATCCGAGGGCCGTCGCGAACACGTTGGAGAATGCTGCAAGAAACGGCATTAGTAACGTCGAGGTCATCGCAAGCGATATATTTAACAATGTTCCACCTGGCAGAAGGTTCGACATCATATTTTGGAACTACCCGTCGAGCTACGCTCCAGAAGATTACGAGTTTGTCCACGACCTCGAAGGTGGTGCGATCGATCCAGGGTACAACTTGCTCGAGAGATTTCTTTCAGATGGCCCAAGGTTCCTTACGGAATCAGGTCGTATCGTTCTTGGGTTCGGCACTAATGCCCGTGACGACCTTCTTGAAAAGATTGCGGGTTCAAATGATCTCACATCTGTGCTTCTGCGAGCCGGGACCTATCCCGACGTCAAAGTAACTTACAGGCTGTTCTCAATATCAAAGAAGGCCACAAGCGCATGATGCCCGAGCTGATGCGCATTGCGTTGGTCGCCATTTCGCGCAATCGGAGCAAAGATAGCTGGGTAGCGGGCAGTAGCGTCCTTTCGCAGTTCATCCAGCGTGCGCCGAACGACATTGACATTCATCATGTCAATTTGGCCGCATTCAATCAGGCTGTGGATAAGGATACCAGGGCTCTGGCGGACGCGGGGTTCTCCATTGCCACATCGCGACCTGCCGACGCGGAGCTGGAGATCGTATTCTTGAGATCGAACGGGACCCTGGCGATAAATTGGGTTCTCGAACAGGAACGACCGACGGCGTTAATCAACGATCCGCTTTTTGGGACAAGGGCGAGTTTCGCGGACGTCATCGCGCGAAAGGTCGAGATGCACCTGGAGAACCACCATTCGAAGCACAGGGATGATCTCCTTGCACTCCTGGAGCATTCCGCCTCAATCTCGGCCGAAATGAGTCTGGACCAATTGGTTGGTAGCATCTCCGCGCTAGACCTCGCGAAATACGTCAATACCAACCTTCGTGGCAGCACGCGATAGATGTCAGCCCCCAATCTCCCAGGAATTCCCGAACACCGTGGCAAACGTAGAAGTGGACATGGAAGAAGCTCGACCTGGTCCACCGATCTGTCGACCGGCAAAAGGAGCCGCTGACTTGCTGTCGGTGAAGAAGGAAGCTAGGATCTTGCCTGCCTTCCTGCGTCCCACGCTGCTGCGGCCGACCCATGCCCTCTCGAGGCCCTCCAGCGCCACTCAGTCGGCGAGCGCGCCGTCGAACCTTGCGCATGGACCGCCTAGGTCACGGAGTCGACCTGGTGCTGCAGCCTTGCCCAACGACGAGGAACCTGCCTTGTCCTCCGGTTTGATCCCGGTGTAGTAGTTCGTCAGCTTCTCAATTGTTGAAGCTTCCCCTATGATCACCAAACACCCGCGCGCCGTGGCAAGAGGGTTGCTCGGTGAGTTCGTCGTTTCCATGTAACAAGCACGCAGTACGCACAGTCGAAAGTGCGGTTCAAGTTTATCGCTTCAATGGCTCGTGCACGCGAGCACGCGCGACGAAGACCGAGGTGGGATCCGGAAATAACCTCGGAACTGCCCGAATTGGCCTTGGTGGGGATTCAGACTTCCGCCATCTGCAGACACTGGCAAAGATATTCGCTCAGCAACACCAGAGGCGGCACGTGCATCGCCGACCCGGCCTGTGGCCAAGCCTCAGCCGAGGTAAACAATACCACCTCGTCCGCAGTCCGGGCGATCGGGCAGTCAACGCGGGTCGTAATGGCAATCGTGTATGCTCCGGTTTCGCGCGCAATAGCCAGAAAATCCTTGGTTTCCACAGTGTGGCCACGCGACGAAATGCCAATGGCGAGGCTCAACGAGCCAAGCCCTCGCGCGAGAGCGTGAGACACGGTGGCGGACCCCGAGCAATGTGCGGGGAAACCTAGGCAGATCAGTCGCATGGCCAGAATATCAGCGCAGACGGATGACGGCCCCGTGCCGAACAGTTCGACGCATCGGGCCGCTCGGATGCGGTTGGCAAACCCACTAATTTGAAGGTCGTCAAAACCACGAGCGGACACGGAAATTGAGTTTTGTAAAGCAGAACTGAGGATGGCGATCCGAGGAGCTGTGTCTACAGCTTCTGATGGCGCGCGTTCAGCCAGTTCGCCGCTCAACTTCCGCCGCTCAATTTCGCCGCTGAGCGCAATCTTAAACTCGCGAAATCCCGCGAGTCCCAAGGTTCGGCAAAATCTTACAATTGAAGCAGAACCGGTAGCGGTGTTGCGCGCAAGGTCGGCAATGGACAGCGCCAGAACAGCCTCGGGGTCTTGTGCAACATACAGAGCTATACGTGCGAGCGCATTCGGAGCCGTGTTAATTGCATCATAGATGATGTCTAGCAGCAATTTCTGTGTATGTCGGGGCTTCCGCATGTGTCTTAGTGTTCGTTCCAAGCTGGCAGTCGACCCGCGAAGGCCTAGCAAAGCCCTGCATATTCGAGTCTCGCTGACGGTTCACTGACGCAGATCATAGACAAGGTCGATATCGGATTCCGGCTGCCGCTCCGTTCGCGCCCATGTCTCGGCAGTCGGGGCAATGGACGCGAGGGCATGCGCTCGGCCGCTCGCGAGGCGGTCTTGCGAGTGGCCTCGTTTAACGACGTCTCCTGGCCCGATGCTGTCAATGGAGCTTGCTTTACTGGCTGCGCATGCGCCGCGCAAACCGTGGTGTCCTCGTCGTCAGGGCAGTGGGGACGACTGCACGGCAACGCAAGCGGTGCCGTCTGGGAAAATATATTCATTAGTATATTGGCGACATAACCAATCTTACTTGCATTCTTCTATGATTAGGTTCATCGTCCGATCGAAAACGGGGGCATGACAAGGTGACTACATCTCTAGGGAACGCCGACGTGGCGTTTGGTAAATAGCTCATCTCAGCAAGTTGGCCACGAGCTTGCCGATGCCACCCGTACTAGCGGTTCGTCTCGCGGCTAGCGCATGCGACGGGCTTTACTTCTCTGGTACGGCAACAGAGGGCGCGACTGCTTGGGGTCAAGCTGGTCAGGAACTTGTCCTGTCGCGCATTGGCTCCGGCTGTTTAAAAAAGCCGCTGCAACAGTGAGGAAACCACAATGTTTCACCCGCTTCCAGAAGAGCTGCGCGATATCGCGGGTCAACCCTTTCCACTTTATCCCTGCTCGAATGAATCTTGGTCAATCAAGCCGACGGCCGGCCGCTCAAGCTCGCGGGTTATGATATGTTCCATTCCGAAGGCGGGCACCCACCTATATGCCCGTCTGCTTGGACTGCTCGGGCTTGTACAGTCCGATGTGTTCTTTAATAAAGACTATCTTGGAGACTTCCGCTTTGTGGATGTCGAGCGAGCTCGCTTCACTCATTCCGAAAATATTCTATGGATACCGATCGAGATATCCTCGCGCTTTATTCAGCCCGGTCAGTTTGGCTATGGGCATCTACCGTGCGACATCGGCACTCGCCATTGTTTAGCGGATTTCAAGATCGTCTTTCTTTCGCGCGAAATGCGTGCGGCAATTGTGTCGCAGATGCGATATGTAGGTGACAGCGATTGGTGCCCGCCTGAGAGGGCTGAGATTACGTGGCGCAATGAGCCGGACGGACCTGACAAAATGCTGAAGTACTTCGATGAGATCGCGCCTTTCATTTTCAATGATCGCTGCCATCCAGTGGCACCGTGGGCGGATCAGGAGAATGTTCTTGGATTGAGCTATGAGCAGATCATAGGCGACCAAGGACGCGAAGTTCAGCTCGAGACCATTCGCAGAATTGTAGAGTTTTGCGAGATCGAGCGGCCGCCGCAGCCTGAGCTGATCTTAAACCAGCTAATCGGACAGCAGACCTTCACCCTGTCCAGCGGGCGAACTTCGTGGGAGGCTTGCTGGAATGCCGAGATCGAGGCGCGGTTTACCGCGCTGGGAGGGACGAGACTCAACGAGCGATTCGGATTTGGTTCGAGATAGATTTCAGGCTGTCGCAGAGCCCGGCGATGGCAGGTACGCTCGGAGCCGCTCGCCGGACGTTTATGCGAGCGATATTCTGGAAAGGCGCGCTGACCACTGCCCACCTGCCGCCCGCGCAATCACTTCCTGAAGTGCCGACATCGCGATTGGCGCGGGGCTTGCAAGGACCCTTGGTGCAACGTTCGACCGGAGCGCAGCGACGGGAGATGCCCGGGAGGGAGGAACCTGCCTCGATCCGGTTAGGAGACAAGAATTGTTGAATATAATCCCGCACACCGCAGCGCGAGTCCCGCGCGCCCTAAGCCCTCTTATCCCAGCTTTACGTGCAGGTGTTTGCTGCAGTCACGCTCAGCCATCGCACTCGGCCGCCTGAAGCCGCTCGGCGAACGGCGACCGCGGGGGCAGTTCGCACGCACACAGCGCCGCTCACGGATGGGTCGGCTGTTGGGCCCAGCCATCCCACCGCATCTCTTCGAATAGCACGAGCCCCTTGACCTCCCGTCATCCGCGAACAGCGGGTGAGGCATTAAAGCGGTGCCCCCTTTGACGTCAAAAGGCCAGCCGTTGCCGCCCTGCCGTTCACTGTTAATTGGAGCCTAACCATGCCTTACGCCAAAAGCCGGCCGTATCGCTCTTTCAGCCCTAGCCCTGCTTTTTTTCGGGCTGGCGACGCAATATGGTCCAGTTGCCAAAGACTACGTGCGCCAGCATGAAAACCATAGCCGGCTCGTCGCGTTTTGGCGGAAGCTCATTCCAGAGCGGCGCGACGCACTCTTAAACGACGCCGCTGCGCCAACTGCTGGCAACCCGAATGGCGACGTCCCTCTCGTCTTATTTTTGGACTACAACTGCCCGCGGTGCCGGGCGGAAGACCGTACAATCCAGCAAGCCCTCAAGCATGATCCCATGCTGAAGGTTGTCTACAAACATTGTCCGGGCAAGAGACCGGGTTCCAAATTTGCCGCACTGGCGGCGCTCGCCTCCAGCAAACAGGGAAAATATGAGGCGTTCCATCACGCCCTTATGGCTGCTCGCGGCCAGCTCAGCCAATTCGACATCTTGACTATCGCACGACACGTTGGCCTCGAGGTTGAGCAGCTCAAGCGGGACATGGAAGACCGCGCCATCGAAAACGTCCTCGAGCGCAATTGCGCGCTCGCCAAGGAGC
>NZ_RZOT01000929.1:0-963 GCF_003999085.1 Mesorhizobium sp. M4A.F.Ca.ET.090.04.2.1 | reverse complement strand
GACGCCAGCCGTTCCATCGTCACCTCCGTCACCTGCGCCCTACCCCGCGCGGAGAGCTTCCGTTTTCTCAAAGTGTCACGGGTCAAGCCCAAGGGCGTCTCGGTACTCAGCATCGCCGCGCTCTTGCAGCGGATAGACAACGGCACGGTCACCGCCGCGCGGATCGCACTTGGCTGCATGGCCGACCGGCCGATGCGTGCCAGAGCGGCCGAGAAGGCGCTGCTTGGCTGCAGGCTGACGCCTGATGAGATCGCGCCGGCGCTGGCTGTGGCAAACGAAGGCACAACGCCGATTACCGATCCGGTCGCCAGCGCCTGGTATCGCGCCGAAGTGCTGCCGGTCCATCTCGGCCGGCTGCTGCTCGAATGATGCCCGTCGCCCAAAAACGCGTAGCGGTTTTGAGATTGCGACAGGCAGGAAGTCTCACACGTCGGGGGCGCGCGTCTGTCCGGATATCCGGGCAGGCGCGCTGGGAGGAAAGACATGGTGAAGGTCCCGGTCCAGTTCACGCTCAACGGTTCCGAGAAAGCCGAGTTAATCGACAGCGGCGCGACACTGCTGCACGCGCTGCGGGACAAGATCGGCGACACCTCGCCGAAAGGCGGCTGCCACCAGGGCACTTGCGGCGCCTGCTCGGTCATCATCGACGGTGAGCTGAGGCTCTCCTGCCTGACGCTGGCGGAGACCTGCAACGGCGCCGTCATCAGGACGACGGCAGGTCTCGCCGAGGGCGGCGTGCTGCATCCGCTGCAGCGCGCCTTCCTCGATGCCTTCGCCACCCAATGCGGCTTCTGCACGCCGGGCATGATCATGGCCGCCAAGGTGTTGCTCGACCGCACGCCCAATCCCAGCCGCGAAGAGGTGGTCGAGGCGCTGTCCGGCAACATCTGCCGCTGCACCGGCTATGAGCCGATCATCCAGGCCGTGCTCACCGCTGCGCGCGCCAATTCGCAGAACGTGGCC
>NZ_RZOT01000928.1:0-968 GCF_003999085.1 Mesorhizobium sp. M4A.F.Ca.ET.090.04.2.1 | reverse complement strand
GTCCATTCTGTTACCTATCTATCGGGTTCGGACACCCTTACCCTCTCCCCGTATAGTGACGGGGAGAGGAGGCGCCAACGCCGCGTTTCACTCCAAAAACGCCTTCGCCCTCATCGTCGCCGGAACTGGCACGCCGAGGCGCTTCAGCACCGTCGGCGCCAGCTGCAACTGGTCCAGCAGCGTGTCTGGCTCGGGACCCTTGCCCGGACCGAAATAGTACAGGGCGAAATCCTGCATCTCGTCGTCGTGGCCGCCATGATGGCCGCGGTCGGTCTGGCCATGGTCGGCGGTGACGATCACTTCGTAGCCGGCTTGCCGCCAGACCGGCAGGAAGGCGGCGAGCATCGCGTCCATCGCATAGACGGCATGGTCCATCTCGTGGCAGTCATGGCCGAAGCGATGGCCCATCGAATCCAGCGTGCAGGTGTGCAAGATGCCGTAATCGATGCCGTGGCGCCTGGTCAGCATGGTCAGCGTCGCGAACAGGTCGACATCGCTCGGCGTCATCTGGTTCCTGGCGTTGTAGCCGGTCATGGTGTGGAAGCGGCCATGCGTGATCGACCCGCCCGGCTCGTCGAATTCCATGTCCTCGATGAGGTCGAACGGACAGGAGCGGAAGAATTCCGACCAATAGGAATGGGTGACGGCACCCGTCTTGCCGCTGGCCTTGCTGACCTCGGAGAAGATGTCCGGCTGCTGGACCCTGAACCGGTTCTCGTTGGAGAGGATGCCATGCACCTGCGGCGCAACCCCGGTGTGGATCGAGGCATAGCAGCAGGCCGAGGTCGACGGCAGCACCGAGCGCATCTTCCAGACCCGCGCCTCGCCCGACTGAACCCAGCCCTCGAGATTGCCCATCAGCCGGCGCCAGTTCCGGTAGGGCACGCCGTCAAGGATGATGAGCAGAAGCTTCGTCGCGAGCGCCACGGGTGGCTCCATGCGGTCTTGCGGGAGACGGCGTCTGGGGC
>NZ_RZOT01000927.1:0-974 GCF_003999085.1 Mesorhizobium sp. M4A.F.Ca.ET.090.04.2.1 | reverse complement strand
CGATGGTCGGGGATGACCACCACCTCCATGCCGTTGTCGAGCAGGAAATCCGTGACCTTGCCGTCATCGGCGGCGAGTGCGGGGTCGGTCAGGAACAGCGAAGTGGTGAGCAAGACTCTCCGCAGCCATTCAGTATGGGGTGTCATTGATGGCTCCGGTTCTCATTGCGGGACGATAGGCAAGGTTGCCAGCCGAGGCAAAGTGAATTGTTCGTCATTTTCGAGGCGCTCACCCCGCCTTGATGAACCGGATCACCGTTTCGCCGTAGCCGCGCTCGTCGACCACGGCGAACCCCTCGCCGGCATCGAACGGGGCGGAAGCCACTTCCTCGACCACGCAGAGCGCGCCGGGCAGCAACCAACCGCCTTGTCTCGCGGAGCGCAGGGCGCGCTCGCCCAGGCCCTTGCCGTAAGGTGGATCGGCGAAGACGAGGCCGAAGGCGGCAAGCGTGCCGGCCTCGCCCAGAGCGGTGGCGTCGCGCCGAAAAATCTTGGTGCGGCCGGTCAGCCCGAACGTCTCGACATTGCTGCGGATCAGGCCGCGTCCCTCGGCCGATTCCTCGATGAAGACGCCATAGGAAGCGCCGCGCGACAGCGCCTCGAGGCCGAGCGCGCCCGTACCGGCGAAGAGGTCGAGCACGCGTGCGCCATCGAGCTTATCTGCAAAACGGTGCGCCAGCACGTTGAACACCGCCTCGCGGGTGCGGTCGGTGGTCGGACGGATGGCATTGCTGCGTGGCGTCGCCAGCGGACGCCCGCGAAACTCACCACCGACGATCCTCATCTGGTGCGGGAACCCTTGGGGCCACCACGTGGCCTGTCACCACCAGGCCTGCCGCCGCCTTCCGGCCGGTCGCCTCGCGGCTTGCCGTACGGCTTGGCGCCACCTGGCTTGCCGCCAGGCTTGCCATATGCCGGCTTGAACGAGGCCTTGCGCGCCTTGGCGTCGGCCGCCTTGGCCGCATCGGCCTCCGC
>NZ_RZOT01000926.1:0-978 GCF_003999085.1 Mesorhizobium sp. M4A.F.Ca.ET.090.04.2.1 | reverse complement strand
AGCCTACGCTTCGCCGCGCAGGTGATGGCCTACAGCGCGAAGGACTACGAGATGGCGCTGGCCACGATCGAACGATCCCTAATGCTCAATCCCAATTCGGCGCAGGGCCATACGAGCTGCGGTTGGGTGAACGCACATTCCAGCCGCCCGCTCGTCGCGATCGAGCACTTTCACCGGGCAATGCGGCTGAGCCCGGTCGACCCCGAGAAGGGCATCGCGCTCTCCGGCATCGGGATGAGCTATCTGATGCTCGAGCGCTACGAGGAAGCGCTGGCATGGGGAGAACGCGCGCTGCAGGAGATGCCGAACTACGGCTCCTCGCACCGGGTGGTGATCATGGCGCTGGTCAAACTCAACCGGCTGGACGAGGCACGGGCGGCGGCGCGGCGGCTGATGGAGGCGTTTCCGACCTACACGCTCACCCTGCAGAGGCAGATCAACCCTTGGCAAGACAAGGTGTTCGCCGAGCGTTACGTCGAGGCGCTGGGCATCTCCGGCGTGCCGGAGTGATCGTCGCGGTTGCAAGGATGCCCTCTCCTGCGCGTCACGTCCGGCCTGGCGACGTCCCAAGTCCCTGATTCTTAATCAGCAGGTCCACAGTTCGATCCAGCGCACAAAGTAGCAAACTACCCCAGCCGCCCTAGCGCCGGGAAAGTCTCCAGCAGCCAGTACGACGCGCTCTGCACGCCGCCGGTGAGGAAGAATATGCCGGCGACGACCAGCAGCGCGCCGATCGCCTTTTCGACGCGGCCGAGATGGACGCGGAATTTTCCAAGAAAGCGCATGAAGGCGCCGGAAAACAGCGCCGCGATCAGGAAAGGGATACCGAGACCGAGCGAATAGGCGGCAAGCAGCAGCGCGCCCTCGCCCACCGTCTCGCGCCCGCCGGCCAACGTCAGGATCGGCCCCAGCACCGGGCCGATGCAAGGCGTCCAGCCGAAGGCGAAAGCCAGCCCCATGCTGTAGGCGGCGACCAGG
>NZ_RZOT01000925.1:0-984 GCF_003999085.1 Mesorhizobium sp. M4A.F.Ca.ET.090.04.2.1 | reverse complement strand
ATCTCGGCCTGTCGGTCTGGGTGTTTTTGGCTGCCTTCCTGCTCGATGATTTGCGCTACTATGTCTATCACCGCATCGCGCACCGGGTGCGTTGGGTGTGGGCCGAGCACGTCAACCACCACTCCAGCCAGCACTACAATCTGTCGACGGCGCTCAGGCAAAGCTGGACCGGGCTGTTCACCTTCATGTTCGTGCTGCAGGCGCCGCTGGTGCTGCTCGGCTTCCACCCGGCGGTGATTGCCTTCACCTTCGGCTTCAACCTGGTCTGGCAGTTCTGGATCCACACCGAAGCGATCGGCAAGATGTGGGGCTGGTTCGAGTTCATCTTCAATACGCCCTCGCACCACCGCGTCCACCACGCCACCAATCCGCGCTATCTGGACGCCAACTATGCCGGCACGCTGATCATCTGGGACCGCATGTTCGGCACGTTCGTCGAGGAACTGGAGGAGGACCGGCCACGCTATGGCATCGTCAAGAACATCGGCACCTTCAACCCGCTGAAAGTGGCCTTCCACGAATGGATCGGCATGTTCAAGGACACGCTGATGCCAGGGCTGACGCTGCGCCAGCGTTTCAACTATTTCGTCCGGCCGCCCGGCTGGAGCCATGACGGTTCGCGCGAGACGTCGGAGACGCTGAAGGCGGCCTATGTCAGGCGAAATCCGGGCGATGCGGGCAAGCCGGGCTTGCCGACTGCGAACGCGGAGCCTGCGGAGTAGCTATTCAGCCGCCTCTGCCTGCGCCGGCAGGCCCAGCCATTGGCGGCAATCGGCCAGCGCGCGCCCCGTGATCGCGTGGCGCTTGGCGACCGTCTTGTCCTTGCCGCGCAGGCGTTTGCCTTCGATCTTCGGCGCTTCCACCGGCGGGAAAAGGCCGAAATTGACGTTCATCGGCTGGAAGGAGCGTTTGCCCGGTTCGTCGTCGGAAACGAGGTGGCCGCCGGTGATGTGGTTGAGCAGGGCGCCGAAGGCGGTGGTGAGT
>NZ_RZOT01000924.1:0-988 GCF_003999085.1 Mesorhizobium sp. M4A.F.Ca.ET.090.04.2.1 | reverse complement strand
CGTTGAGATCGGCGACCATGCCCTGATCCAAGAACTCGGACTGCACGAAGTCGCGGGCCAGGGCGATACCCTGCGATTGCGTCATCTCGCACGGAATGGCGAATTCGACCTCGCGGGCAAGCTGCGCGTCCTTCCTCACCTCGAAGGCTTCAACATCGTTCCACAGCCGCTCGCGATCGCTCCAGGCTTCGGGCGCATTGTCCGGCAATATCACCTCGGAATGGACGACGCCGCGTTTGGCCGAGAAATCATGACTGCGTTCGATGCGCTCATCGCGTAGCCGCGTGGCCGAGCGGTAGGCGGCCGAGGCAACAGCACTCGAGCCAGCCTTGCGGCCAATGACCTTCACGTGAAGATGATAGATCGCCATCGCGACCAGATCATTTGCACGTCAAAGCGCACGTCGGCACGACGTATAAGCGCGCCCTCCCTCGAAAAGTTCTCGGGATGGACCAGCCCGTCCCCGGCTGTCTCGGCAACCCTGAAGCCTTCCGGCAGGCGTTCGCCTATCATCGCGACATCGACAACCGAAGGAGATAGCACATGCGTAAGCCACGGGACTTCGACGCGGAACTGAAGGCACTGGAAGACAAGGCGCGAGAACTCAAAACTCGAAAGGTTCAGCAGCTTGGCGAGCTGGTGATCGCCACAGGCGCCGATCGACTGGGCAACGACGAACTGGCCGGCGCATTGGTCGCAATCGCTGAAACCAAAGACACCTCAAAGCGTGAGGCATGGGCCAAGCGCGGGGTGACGTTTTTCGAGAGCGGGTCCCGGCGAACTGCTCCGGCATCTGAGAGCAACCGACGTGGCGCACCAGCGCAACAACGCAGCGCGCAATCGCCATCGGGCAGCGCGGGCCCGCAATGACATGCGCCATTGGCAGGTTGAGCGCCGCAAACGCACCCGACATCTAATCGAACTCGGCGGGCTAATCGTCAAAGCAGGCATCGTCGATCTGACTGCCAATGATCGCACCATCATATAT
>NZ_RZOT01000923.1:0-1001 GCF_003999085.1 Mesorhizobium sp. M4A.F.Ca.ET.090.04.2.1 | reverse complement strand
TCTCCCAATTGTCGAAACCGACGACGCCGACCTCCTCGGGCACGCGGATGCCGCGCTCGCGCAGCGCATCGATGACGCCGCGCGCGATCTGGTCGTTGCCGCAGAAGACGGCGTCCGGCGTCTCCGCCCTGCCCTTGCCGTCGAACAGCTTCGCCACCGCCTCATGCCCCCAGCCTTCCGACCAGGCGCCGAGCAACGGCTCGGCGGCCGGCAGGCCGTGCTCGACAAGGACCTGGCGATAGGCGCGGGCGCGCTCATGCACGACAGCAAAACTCGCCGGCCCGCTGACATGGGCGATGCGCCGGCGTCCGAGCCCGCAAAAATGCTCGACCGCCAGCCGCGCGCCGCCGGCATCGTCGGAGACGAAGGCGACCGAGCCGGGATCGGGCTGTGTGAAGGCATAGATCACCGGGATGCGCAAATTGGAGAGGTCGATCGGCAGATGGCGGTCGATGCGTTTTCCCGTGGCGATGATGCCGTCGACGCGCTTGTCGAGCATGGCCTCGACATGCAGCTGGCCAAGCCGCGGATCGTCCTCGACATTGCACAGGAACACCGAGACACCGGCATCGACCAGCGCATCGGAAACGCCGGCCATCAGCGGCAGCGAGAAGCGGCCGTAGGTATCGTTGGTGAGCAGCCCGACGGTGAAGGAGCGTTTTCGCAACAGGCTCTGCGCCAGGCTGTTCGGCCGGAACCCCAGCCGCTGCGCCGTCTCGCGGATACGCTCGCGCGTCTCCGCCGTCATCCGCCCCTGCCCGTTCAGCGCCTTTGAGGCCGTCGCCACGCTGACGCCGGCGGCCGACGCCACCTCACGCAGGGTGACCGGGGCTGGCGCTGGCAAGGCGTTGGAGGACATGTGGCGAGGCGCATCCCTTGGTTGAGAAAAGGTTTTCTCTTATCGCCCTGCGCGGTGATGACGGGTGAGGGTCAACGAGCGAAGGGGATTTGGGAAAAGGTTTTCTCAGAGGGAGATTAGGGGAAGGTGGGGAGGTTGGCAA
>NZ_RZOT01000922.1:0-1002 GCF_003999085.1 Mesorhizobium sp. M4A.F.Ca.ET.090.04.2.1 | reverse complement strand
GTCCTCGCTGGCGGCCAGCGCCTCGGCATAGCGCGCGCCGCCGACGACCAGTTCGGCGCCATAGCCGCGAATGCGCGCAAGCTTGGCCGGCGGGCTTACCTCGGGAACGAAGATGGTGGCCTTGTGACCGAGCCGCATGGCGGCATAGGCGACCGCCGCGCCGTGATTGCCGCCAGACGCGGCGACCACGCCGGCCGCGGGCACTGAACGCTCCAGCAGGTTGGTAAAGGCGCCGCGCGCCTTGAACGAACCCGAATGCTGCAGGCATTCGAGCTTGAGGCCGACGGCGAGAGGCGCCTTGCCGAAATCGGCCATGTCGACGCGCAGCACCGGCGTGTGGCGGACGTATGGCCGGATGCGCGGCTCCGTCGCGGCGATGCGTTCGCGGGTGATGGTGCTGGGGTTGCTCATAATTCGCTTCCTAACCGTGCCGGCTGTTGTGCACACCAGCCAGGATGAAACTCGTGGCGCCGCCTGTCTACCTCAGCCACTCCGGGATCGAATCCAGTCCGATCAATTCGTCATAGGTCTGGCGCGGGCGCACGACATGAAAACGGTCGCCGTCGACCAGCACTTCCGGCACAAGCAGCCGGGTGTTGTAGGTGCCGGCCTGCACCGCGCCATAGGCGCCGGCAGTGGCGACGGCGATGAGATCGCCGGCCTTCAGCCGCGGCAGGTCTCGATCGAGGCCCAGGAAGTCGCCGGTCTCGCAGACCTGGCCGACCACGTCGACCGTCATGCGCGGCGCTGCCGCCGGCTGCTGCAGTACGGGGCGGATGTCGTGGAAGGCATCGTAAAGCGTCGGCCGGATCAGGTCGTTCATGGCGGCGTCGACGACGAGGAAGTTCTTGGCGTCGCCTTCCTTCACGAAGATGACCTCGGAGACCAGGATGCCGGCATTGCCGACGATCAGCCGGCCCGGCTCGAACATCACCTTCAGGCCGAGCTTGGTGACGTGCTTCCTGACGATCTCGGCATAGGCGTCGGGCAGCGGCGGCGGAC
>NZ_RZOT01000921.1:0-1005 GCF_003999085.1 Mesorhizobium sp. M4A.F.Ca.ET.090.04.2.1 | reverse complement strand
GCGCCTATTTCTACCTGTTCCGAATGGTGCGGCATGGCGATCACTAGACGCGCCGCGTTCGCGCCGACACGGCCGCTGATCACACCGGAAGGCGTCGATCTCAGGATCAGGCTTGCCGACGCCGGCACGCGGGCCTCGGCCTTCCTGCTCGATGTGGTGATCATCGCCACCACCGCGGTCCTCATCACCATTGTCGCCCTGTTCGGGCTACGCGGCATCGGTTTCGGCGGGCTGCAGCCGCTGTTCGTGGTCTGGATCATCCTGATCTTCCTGCTGCGCAACGCCTATTTCATCGCCTTCGAGGCCGGCCGACGCGCCGCGACACCCGGCAAGCGCATCGTCGGCATAAGGGTCGCCTCGCGCAGCGGCGCGGGTCTCACAGTCGACCAGGTTATCGCGCGCAACCTGATGCGCGAGATCGAGATCTTCCTGCCGCTGTCGATCATCGCCGGACGCGGCGGCGCCGGCGTCGCCGACACGCTGACCACCGTCTTCGGACTGGTGTGGGCGCTGCTCTTCGCGCTCTTCCCGCTGTTCAACCGCGACCGGATGCGCATCGGCGACCTGCTCGCCGGAACCTGGGTGGTCGAGGCGCCGAGGCTGAAGCTGGTCGAGGACCTGTCGCGGAGCAAGGATCCAGTCGCGGCCCGTTTCAAGTTCAGCGCTGCGCAGCTCGACGCCTACGGCATCGCCGAGCTACACAAGCTGGAGGAAGTGCTGCGCCGCGACGACTATTTCGCGATGAAGGCCGTAGCCGAAATGATCGGGAAGAAGATCGGTGTGACGATCGAAGCGCCGGATTCCAGGGCGTTCCTGACCGCCTACTACGGCGAGCTCAGGGCGCATCTCGAACGCAAGCTGCTGCTCGGCAACCGCAAGGCGGATAAGTACGCGCAGTAGGCCGGAGCGGTATTCTCGATAATCACGAGACGTTGGTGCTGCCCCTCATCCGCCCGCCGGCACCTTCTCCCCGTATAATACGGGGAGAAGAGGGCTGATCACAAT
>NZ_RZOT01000920.1:0-1007 GCF_003999085.1 Mesorhizobium sp. M4A.F.Ca.ET.090.04.2.1 | reverse complement strand
CGCTGGGCAACATAAGGCTGGAAGGCGATGCGGCGGGGCTCGCCAGCGCCGATTTCGGCCTGATCGCCGGCGGAGACGCCGGCTCGGGCGCCGTGCTCAAGGCCGAGGCGCTGATCGTTCGGGCGCTGAAACAGGAAGGCCGGCCGCTGGCCAGGATCACGGACCGCCAGATCATCGCCGAGCACGCCAGCTCGACGCTCGACGTGACGCTGACGGTCGCGGCCGGGCCGGTCGCCGGCTATGGCGACACCACGGTCGACGGAACCGAGAAGGTCGACCGCGACTTCACCGAATACATGACCGGGCTGAAGCGCGGCCGCCAATATTCGCCCGACGAGATCGACGACGCGCGCGACCGGCTGTTCGGACTGGAGGTGTTCAACAGCGTGACGATGAAGGAAGGCGAAAGCCTCGACACCGAGGGCAACATCCCGATCAACGTCCAGGTCAGCGAGCGCAAGCCGCGCTATTTCGGTATCGGCGGCACCGTCTCCAACACGGAAGGGCTGGGCCTGGAAGGCTATTGGGGCCACCGCAACCTGTTCGGGCGCGCCGAAAAGCTGCGTATCGAGGGTGCCATCAGCGGCATCGGCAGCAACGATCTGGGCGAACTCAACTACAATGCCGGCATCATGTTCGAGAAACCGGGCGTGCTTGGGCCGTCATCGAAATTCTTCACCGGCATCAAGACCGTGTTCGAGCATCCCGACGCCTATGACCATTTCTCGGTCAAGGGCAACATGGGCGTCTCCTATGACCTGGACAAGAAGCAGAGGGTTTCGGCGGAATTCGCCCTCGACTATTCGAGGATCACCGACGCGTTCGGCAAGCACACTTACCTGATCGCCAGCGTACCCTTGCAATATGTCTATGACGCCAGGGACAACCGGCTTAATCCGACAAGAGGTTTCAGGGTGCTGGCCTATGCCGAGCCGAGCTACGACATACTGAACGGCGCGACGTTCCTCAAGCTGAAGGGCGAAGGGTCGGCTTACCAGTCGCTGGAC
>NZ_RZOT01000091.1:0-13526 GCF_003999085.1 Mesorhizobium sp. M4A.F.Ca.ET.090.04.2.1 | reverse complement strand
ACGCAGGCGAGGCGGGCTGGCGGCAGCGCATCCGTCCTCAACCCGTCCGCGTCGACGGCAACGGGAACCGCGACGCCGCCTGCCGCGGCAAAGGCATGGCGAGCCAGCGGATATCCCGGGTTTTCGATCACGAAGGGGTTGCCGGGGTCGAGCAACAGCCGTCCGCAGAGGTCGAGCCCCTGCTGCGAGCCGTTCACGATGACGATCTGGTCCGGCACGCAGTTGATGCCGCGAGCGCGCCAGAGATAGCCCTGAAGCGCGACGCGGAGAGCCGAAGACCCTTGCGGATCGCCGTAGCGCAGCCGCGCGCCGCGTCGCAGGATGGCTTTGTTGGACGCCCGTCGCCAGGCCAGCACCGGAAAGTCTGCCCCGGACAGATCGCCATAGCGGAAATCCGCGACCTTGCCCGGCTGCTGCTCCGGTGGCGGAGGCAAAGCCAGCAGCCGGCGCGCGAATGCCGAAAGGTTCCGAGGCGGGGCGGTCGAGACGGGCGCCTCCCCCGTCGCCCTCTCCAACCCTGCGGCAACGACGGCACGCGCCCCATGGCGGATGATCAGATAGCCTTCGGCGTTAAGCTGATTATAGGCCGCCGTCACCGTAGTTCGTGACGCGCCCCATTCGGCGGCGAAGGCCCGCGTCGAGGGTAGGCGGTCGCCGGGCTGGTAGGCGCCGCTGTGGATCTGTTCCTTGATTGCCGCGATGATCCGGCGCGCGACACGATCCTGCTCCAACTGGACCACCGAAAAACCTCAAAACTGGATATTCCAGGCAAGCCAGACATCAGGCATCTTCAGCTGCGACGCAAGGAGTTTCATCATGTACATACCGCCTGCCTTCCGGGATGACGACAAGGAGAGCCTGAGAGCGACGATCCGCGCGGCGCGGTTGGGGACCCTGGTCACCGCCACCGCGGAAGGACTGCTGGCGACGCCATTGCCGCTTTTCCTCGACGAGAGCGAGGGCGAGCACGGCACAATCTACGGCCATGTCGCGAAGGCAAATCCGCAGTGGCGCGCACCCGTGCTGGGTGATGGCCTGGCGATCTTCATGGGGCCGGACGCCTACGTGACGCCGGCGTGGTATCAAACCAAACAGGAAACCGGCAAGGTCGTGCCGACCTGGAACTATGTCGCCATCCACTCCTATGGGCCGGTCGAATTCTTCGACGACGCCGACAGGCTGCTCGAGGTGGTGACGCGTCTCACCAATCTGCATGAAGGCGGGCGCGCCACACCGTGGTCCGTGTCGGATGCTCCGCCGGAGTTCATTCAGTCGCAGCTTAGGGGGATCGTCGGCCTGCGCATGCCGGTCGCGAGGCTGGAAGGCAAGCGCAAGATGAGCCAGAACCGCAACGCGGCCGATCGCGCCGGTGTCATGTCCGGCCTTGCGGCAAGTGACCGGCTTTCGGACCGCGAGGTCGCACCTCTCATCCCGTCGTGAGTCCGTCATGCCGGATCTGAGCCGGTTTGCCTGGTTCTTTCGCCGCGGCTTTTCCTGCTCGCCATCACGTCGGAAGGATTGATCACGGCAGCTCTCTGTCATCCGCTCGAGGCGACCTCCGCCCTTCTCGTGCAGACCATGATCGATGTCATTGGACCGCAGGCACCTATCGCTGCCCTTCAGCGGTCCATCCCCTTCGAGATCGTCACGCCGGAGAATATCTGAGGCAGCGCCCTGCTGCCTTCGCGCCGCCACGGTCACAGCAGTTCCAGCAGTTGCGGCAAAAGACAGCGTTGGTGTCGAGCTTGATAGCCGCCACCCGAACCATCCTACCGCCCCCTGGCCAGGCTGCCCAGAATCCCGCGTACGATCGCGCGCCCAACGGACGATCCGACCGAGCGCACCACCGACTTGATCGCCGCCTCGGCTACCGTCTGGCGGTTGGAGGGACGCGGCGCCGGCGCGCGGCGGCCGCCGGACTGCGGGGCAGGATCGTCACCGAACCCAGGGATGGTCCAGCGCGAGCGGCCGCTATCGGCCTGTTGCGCCTGCTGCTCGGCCTCCTGCGCCTCCCTGGCCTTCTTCTGCAGCATCTCGAAGGCCGATTCGCGGTCGATGGTCTGGTCGTATTGCCCCGTAACCGGGCTCTCGGCGATCAGCTGGCGGCGCTCGTCCGGCGTGATCGGGCCAAGTCGAGACGATGGCGGCCGGATCAACGTGCGCTGAACCATGGACGGCACGCCCTTGGTCTCCAGGGTCGAGACCAGCGCCTCGCCGGTGCCGAGCTGCGTGATGGCCGTGGCGCAGTCGAAATCGGGATTCGGCCGGAAGGTGTCGGCGGCCGTCCGCACCGCCTGCTGCTCGCGTGGCGTATAGGCGCGCAGCGCATGCTGGACGCGGTTGCCGAGCTGGGCCAGGACCTTTTCGGGAATATCCAGCGGGTTCTGGGTGACGAAATAGACGCCGACGCCCTTGGAGCGGATCAGCCGCACCACCTGCTCGACGCGATCGATCAGCACCTTCGGCGCGTCCTCGAACAAGAGATGCGCCTCGTCGAAGAAGAAGACCAGCTTCGGCCTTTCAGGATCGCCGACCTCGGGAAGTTCCTCGAACAATTCCGACATCAGCCAGAGCAGGAAGGTGGCGTAGAGGCGCGGGTTCATCATCAGCTTGTCGGCGGCAAGCACGCTGATCGCGCCACGGCCGTCGCGGGTGGTGCGCATGATGTCGGCGATGCGCAGCGCCGGCTCTCCGAAGAAGTTCGCCGCGCCCTGCTGTTCCAGCACCAGGAGGGTGCGCTGGATGGCGCCGACGGATGGCTTCGTCACATTGCCGTAGCGGGCGCTGAGCTCGTCGGCACGCTCGGCGATGTTGGCGAGCAGCGCCTGCAGATCCTTGAGGTCGAGCAGCAGCAGGCCTTCCTCGTCGGCAATGCGGAAGGCGATGTTCATGATGCCCTCCTGCGCCTCGGTGAGGTTCATCAGGCGCGAGAGCAGCAGCGGACCCATCTCCGAGATGGTGGCGCGGATCGGATGGCCCTGTTCGCCGAACAGATCCCAGAAGATGACCGGGAATTGCTGGAAGTCGTACGGCTCAAGCTTCACCTGCTCGGCGCGCTTGACCAGGAAATCCTTGGCTTCGCCCATCATGGCGATGCCGGAAAGATCGCCCTTGATGTCGGCACAGAAAACCGGCACGCCGGCGTTGGAAAAACCTTCGGCGAGGATCTGCAGGCTGACCGTCTTGCCGGTGCCGGTGGCGCCGGTGATCAGGCCGTGGCGGTTGCCATATTGCAGCAGAAGCTGTTCGGGGCGCTGGTAGCTGTCGTCGGGCTTGCGGCTGGCGCCGATGAAAATACTCTTGTCGTCAGCCATATGTCGGTCTCCGCGAACCTGATGAAGTCAAAGCAAAAGGCCACGCCTGAGGTATAGTGACGCGACGCGGCAGCGACAATGCTCCTATCGCAATTTGGGCCCCTATCGCAATTTGGGCGTCCAATCGCGATCGGAATTGGAACCCAGCCCAAAGCTGGGTCTTGACGGGCTTGTGGCAAGTTGTGGATTTTGGGCATGTTTGGCAATCGATTGGTGGTTCACCCGGCCGCATGGGCAGCGCATTGTGATATCGGGCATGGAACCTTAGACTAACGGTTCGATTGATGCGGCAGACGGCGCATGACCGCGAAAGGATCATGCGCTGAATCAAAGGTGCTACGGCGTCCGCGACGTGTCCAGGAGATGCGCGGCGCTGTAAGGGAGGAGAGCGGATGGGCGCCGGCGCCTTGACCAGGGAAGTCGACCTTCAGAACGCTGACCGCCAGCGCTGGCTGGCGCTCGCCGAAAAGGCGCTTGCCGGAGGCTCCTTCGAGGAGAGGCTCGTTTCGCACAGCGACGACGGCATCCGCATCGAGCCGCTCTATGAGCGTGCGGTCACCATGGAACCGCTGGTCAGGGCAAATCCCGCAGCGGCGTGGATCGTCAGCCAGCGCGTCGACGATCCGGATGTCGCCCGCGCCAGGGCGCAGGCGCTGGAGGATGTCGCGCAGGGCGCCACCGGCCTGTCGCTGGTTTTCGAAGGGGCGCCGAACGCTTTCGGCTATGGCCTGCCGCGGACGGCCGAGGCGCTGGAGACCGTGCTCGACGGCGTGCCGCTCAACCGCGTCCAGGTCCGCATCGATGCGCATCCCTGGAGCCGCGCGGTGGCCGACTGGCTGATAGCGTTCCTCGGCAAGCGCCGCTCCGATCCGACTAAGCTCAACCTCTCCTTCGGCATCGATCCGGCGGCGATCTTCGCCGGCACCGGCCGGCTGCGCATGTCGATCGAGGCGCTGCAGGAATCTATGCCGCAATCGATGGCGCATTTCTTCTCCATGGGGGTGCCCGGCGTGCTGCTCGAGGCAGACGGGCGCGTCTTCCACAATGCCGGCGCCACCGAGGCGCAGGAGCTCGGCACCATGCTCGCCTCCGCGGTCTCCTATCTCAGGATGTTCGAGAAGGCGCGCCAGCCGCTGGTCTATGCAGCGCCCCATATCGGCTTCGCGCTCAGCGTCGACCAGGACCAGTTGCTGTCGATGGCCAAGGTGCGAGCGCTGCGCCGGCTGTGGGCCCGCATCCAGGAAGTCTGCTCGATCCCGGCCTCGACGGCCAGCATCCATGCCGAGACGTCGTATCGCATGATGACGACGGCGGATCCGGAAACCAACATATTGCGCACGGCGATCGCCTGTTTCGCGGCCGCCGCCGGCGGGGCCGATTCGATCTCCATCCTGCCGCACACAATAGCGCATGGGCTGCCGGCCGGCTTTGCCCGCCGCGTCGCCCGCAACGCGCAGTTGATCATGGCCGAGGAAAGCCATGTCGACCATGTCGCCGACCCTGCTGGCGGATCGGGCGCCGTCGAGGCGCTGACCAATGATCTCTGCGCGGCCGCCTGGCAAGAATTCCAGCGCATCGAGGCCGAAGGCGGTGTGCTGACGAGCCTGCAGCAAGGCTATGTCCAGAACCGCGTCCAGACCGCCGCGGCAAAGCGCAATGCCGAATACCGGACCGGCTCGCGCGCGATCATCGGCACCACGCTGTTCCGTGCCGGCAGCGAACGCCCGGTCGAGACGTTGCCGGCCGAGCGGAGACCGGCGTTGACGGAAGGTGTCGCGACCTGCGAGCCGCTGTTTCCGGTGCGCATCGACCAATCGATCGGAGCCGGCGCATGATCCCAGATTTCAGCCAAATCGGCTGGTCCGCGCCAGGACGCGCGCCGGTCGAGATCAAGGGGCTGCGGATGACGCCGGAGGGCATCGCCGTGAAGCATCTCTACACGCAGGGCGATCTCAGGGGCCTGTCGCATCTCGACACCTATCCGGGCCTGCAGCCCTTCGTGCGCGGCCCCTACCCGACGATGTATGTCCAGCAGCCTTGGACGATCCGGCAATATGCGGGGTTCTCGACGGCGGAAGAATCAAACGCCTTCTACCGGCGCAACCTCGCCGCCGGGCAGAAGGGCCTGTCGGTCGCCTTCGACCTCGCCACCCATCGCGGCTATGACAGCGACCATCCGCGCGTCGCAGGCGATGTCGGCATGGCGGGAGTCGCCATCGATTCCATCCTCGACATGCGCCAGCTGTTCGACGGCATTCCGCTCGGCGAAATGACGGTGTCGATGACCATGAACGGCGCGGTGCTGCCGGTCATGGCGCTCTACATCGTGGCAGCGGAGGAACAGGGGGTTGCGCAGAAGGATCTCGCCGGAACCATTCAGAACGACATTCTGAAGGAGTTCATGGTCCGCAACACCTACATTTATCCGCCAAAACCCTCGATGCGGATCGTGTCGGACATCTTCGCCTACACCTCGCGAAACATGCCGAAGTTCAACTCGATCTCGATCTCGGGCTACCACATGCAGGAAGCCGGTGCGACGGCGGACCTCGAGCTCGCCTACACCATCGCCGACGGCATTGAATATGCCCGCGCCGGTGTCGCCGCCGGCCTCGACATCGACCGCTTTGCGCCGCGGCTTTCCTTCTTCTGGGCCGTCGGCATGGACTTCTTCATGGAGGTCGCCAAGCTCAGGGCCGCGCGCCTGCTTTGGTCGAGCCTGATGAAGAAGAACTTTTCGCCGAAGGACGAGCGCTCACTGTCGCTGCGCACCCATTGCCAGACCTCGGGATGGTCGCTGACGGCGCAGGACCCTTACAACAACATCACCCGCACCATGATCGAGGCGATGGCGGCGACACAAGGCCATACGCAGTCGCTGCACACCAATTCCTTCGACGAGGCGATGGCGCTGCCGACCGACCATTCGGCCCGCGTCGCCCGCAACACGCAGCTCATCCTGCAGAAGGAATCCGGCACCACGCGCGTCGTCGACCCGTGGGGCGGCTCGGCCTTCGTCGAGCGGCTGACGCATGACCTGGCGGCGCGCGCCCTCGCCCACATCGAGGAGGTCGAGAGCCTTGGCGGCATGGCCGCGGCGATCGAGAAAGGCATTCCCAAGCTGCGCATCGAGGAAGCCGCCGCCCGCACCCAGGCGCGCATCGATTCCGGCGAGCAGACGCTGGTCGGCGTCAACGCGCATCGGCCTCAAACCGACATCGAGGTCGACGTGCTGAAGGTCGACAATGCCGAGGTCAAGGCCAGGCAGCTGGCGAAGCTGCAGCGGCTCAAAGGCACGCGCGATGTCGGCGCGGTCGACAGTGCGCTCGAAGCACTGACCCGCGCGGCGGAGAGCGGCGAGAACCTCTTGGAGTTCGCCATCCGCGCGGCGCGCGCCAACGCGACCGTCGGCGAGATATCGCTGGCGCTGGAGAAGGTTTTTGGGCGTCATGTCGCCTCGGTGCAGACGATCTCCGGCGTCTACCGCGATGCGCTCGGCGACAATCCGGCGGTCGACAGACTGCGGGACAAGATCGCGGCGTTCGAGAAGAAGTCCGGCAGCAAGCCGCGCATCCTGGTGGCCAAGATGGGCCAGGACGGCCACGACCGCGGCCAGAAGGTTATCGCCACTGCCTTTGCAGATCTCGGCTTCGACGTCACCGTCGGTCCGATGTTCCAGACGCCGGAGGAGATCGCCAAACTGGCGGTCCAGCACGACGTCGACATCATCGGCGCCTCCTCGCTCGCGGCCGGACACCTGACGCTGATCCCCCAGCTCAAGGAAGCCTTGAAGAAGCTCGGCCATGGCGACATGCTGATCGTCGCCGGCGGCGTCATCCCGCCGCAGGATTATGACGCCGTGCTAAGGGCGGGTGCGGCGGAAATCTTCCCGCCGGGCACGGTCATTCCCGAAGCGGCGGACAGGCTGATGGATCGGCTGCTGGCGGAAGGCTGAGCGCTGTTATAATTTCTGTTGTAACGCGGAGAAAATGGCGTTATAATTCACGTTACAACAAGGCATCTGTCATGAACACCACCATTCGCAAGATCGGCAATTCCGAAGGCGTTATCCTGCCGAAGGAACTCCTCGACCGCCTGAACATGAAGGCGGGCGATCAGCTCCAGATCGTTGAAACGGACAAGGGCATTGTCCTTGAACCAGTGGACGACAGCTTCGAGCGGCAGATGGAAGCCGCCCGCAAGGTCATGGACAAGTACAAGGTCGCGCTTCAGAAGCTCGCCGAATGAGCTGGGAGTTTCTGTCGCGTCGCGCCGTCGAAGCGATGCACGCCGAGCAGTCGCGCCGAAATGGCGGCGCGCAGGGTTTGAGAGACGAGAATGCGCTCGAATCCGCGCTCGCCCGTGCCGAGAACAAGGCCAACTATGGTGATCCGTCGATCGAGGAACTGGCGGCGGCCTACATCTTCGGCATTGCCGGGAACCACGCGTTTGTCGATGGCAACAAGCGCACTGCCATGGTGGCGGCCGGCGCGTTCCTAATCATCAATGGCTACGGCCTTACAGCCGACGACGGTACGATCTACGAATTCGTGATGGGGGTTGCGGCGGGCGAGATCAACGAGGAAGGCGCCGCGGCATTCTTCCGCGACCATGTGGTCAAGCTCGAGGACTAGCTTTCGGCCTTGTCCGAGAGCTTCGTGATCTCCCACTCCTTGCCGTTGACGCTCGCGACATCGCCAAGCTTCTTGCCGAACAGCGCGATGGCCATCGGCGAGACATGGGAAATGCTGCCCTTTGACGGGTCGGCCTCGTCCTCACCGACGATCTTCCAATGCACCTTCTTGCCGTCATCGCCTTCCAGCGTCACACCCATGCCGAAGCGCACCACTTCGCTACCCGGCTCCGGCACGGAAAGCTCGGCGCTCTCGCGCCTGGCGGTCCAGTAGCGCAGGTCGCGCGACACGACCGCAATGCGCTCGCGGTCCGCTCGTCTCTCGGCCTTGCCCAATTCGTCGCGCAGACCTTCGAGTTCCTGATCGATCATGGCCAGGCCGCGCTCCGTCACCAGGTTGCGATGCGGGCTGATCGGACGCTCGCCGATGCCGGCGATGGCGTTTTCGCTGTCTTCTTCGCGGGTAAAAGCTCTGCTCATCCAATGAACTTAGGCCCGGTGCCGCCTCTGTACAAGCCGTAGTCCGATGGCAGACCTGGCACGATTCCTGCGACAGGGATGGCAAACGCCAGGACCTGTGCCGATGTTGAACAGACGAACGCTGCTCGCCCAGACCGCCGGCTTTGCCATCGCAGGCCTTTGTGCTGGCAAAGCCTCGGCCAAGGTCCTGCCCGGCATCGAGAAGGCCTCGATGCGCGGTTCGATCAACGCCACCGAACTCGGCGTGCAGCCGGGCGCGCTTGACGACCAGAGCAAGGCCTTCACCAAGCTCCTCAATGACGCCAGCGAGCGCGATGCGCCGGTGTTTTTGCCGCAGGGCTCCTATGTCGTGTCCAACCTCAGGCTGCCAGCGCGCCTACGCCTTAGCGGCGTGCCGGGCGCCACGCGCATCGTCTATGGCGGCAACGGGCATCTGATGATGGCCGAGCAGGCCGAGCATATCGAACTCAGCGGGCTGGTGTTCGACGGCTCGAACCGCTGGCTGGCTGACTATGCGCAGGGTCTGCTTGATCTCCGCCGCGTCGGCCATCTCGTCATCGACAATTGCCAGGTTACCGGCAGCGGCAAGAACGGGCTGGCGCTGGAACATGTTTCGGGCCGCGTTGAGCGTTCCGATATTTCCGGCGCGGCGGACGCCGGCATCTATTCGGTCGAGGCCGGCGGGCTTGAGATCTCCGGCAACACCGTGTCCGACTGCGCCAATGGCGGCATCCTGGTGCACCGCTGGCAGCAAGCGGAAGACGGCACCACCGTCAGCGGCAACCGTGTCGAGCGCATAAGGGCCCGCAATGGCGGCACCGGCCAGAACGGCAACGGCATCAATGCCTTCCGCGCCGGCAATGTCGTCATCTCGGGCAACATCGTCTCGGACTGTGCCTTCTCGGCGATCCGCGCCAACAGTTCCAGCAATCTGCAGGTCATCGGCAACACCTGTTCGCGCTCGGGTGAGACGGCGCTCTATTCCGAATTCTCCTTCGAGGGCGCCATCATCGGCAACAACATCATCGACGGTGCGGCCAATGGCATTTCGATCGTCAATTTCAATGAAGGCGGCCGCATGGGTGTGTGCTCGAACAACATCGTGCGCAATCTGTCGACGGTTGGCCCCTACCCCGCCGACGCGCCCGGCTTCGGCGTCGGCATCAGCGTCGAGGCCGACACCACGGTGTCGGGCAATGTCGTCGAGAACGCGCCGCTTTACGGCATGCAGATCGGCTGGGGTCCGTATCTGCGCAATGTCGTGGCGACCGGCAACATCATTCGCAAGGTCGGCACCGGCATTGCCGTCTCGGTGGTCGAGGGCGCAGGAACGGCGATCATCTCGGACAATGTCATCGACGACGCGCTGAACGGCGCGATCATCGGCCAGCGCTGGGCCGATCCGGCAACCGCCGACCTTGCCCAGTCAGGCAATGCCGGCTACGCGCATCTGACCGTCGAGCGCAACCACGTTTCCTAGCGTTAGCCAAGCGCAGCGGTCGGCCTTAGCGACCCGACCTTGGCGCCGATCCGGCTTTCGACCGGCGGATTGGCCTGTTCGACGAGCCTGGCGGCAACCGCCTCGTCATCGTGCAACAGCCTGGCCAGCACGGCGGCGATCATCACCTCGGCTCCTCTGCCGGCACCGTCATCGCATTTCAGCGCGATGCCGAGGCCGAGTTCGGGAATGGCGGCGCAATAGACGCCCTCGGCGCCGGTTTTGACGAAGATGCGGCCGGGCGCTGCCTGCATCAGCGCGACATCGGCCTTACCGGTGCCAGCGACGAGGAACGGCTCGGCCGTGCACGCCGACAAAAGCCGCTTCGCCGCTTTGGCGCGCTGCGGCGAAAAGCCGGTGCCTGTCGCCATGCGGGCAAAACCCAGCGCGAAGCTTTTCAGCGGCACGGCATAGGTCGGGATCGAGCAGCCGTCGGTGGCGCAATGGTCGACGTCATGGGCAGCCTCCGTCACCGACTGCATGGCATCGCGCACCATCTCCTGCTGCGCATGGCCGGCTTTGACGTAGCCCCTGTGGGCAATCCCGGAATGCACGCAGGTACAGAGGAAGCCGGCATGCTTGCCGGAGCAGTTGTTGTGTAGCGCATTCGGCACGCTGCCGGTGCGGGCGAGAGCAATGGTGGTGTCATGGTTCGACGGCCAATGCGCGCCGCATTCGAGCGCGCTTCCGTCCAGACCGGCTTTCGCCAGCATCGCTTGCGCCAGTTCGACATGCGCCGGCTCGCCGGAATGCGAGGCGCAGGCCAGCGCCAGTTCTCGGTCGCCGAAGCCATAGGCGTCGGCCGTACCGCTTTCGACTAGCGGCAGCGCCTGGATCGCCTTCACAGCCGAGCGCGGAAACACCGGACGCGCCGTGTCGCCGATCTCCAGCAACGGCTTGCCGTCGGCGTCGAAGACAGCGACCGCGCCGCGATGGGCACTCTCGACCACCGCGCCGCGCAGAACCTCGACCAGAACCGGATTTGCCATGCTGCCTCCCGCACGCGCGCGCCCAGAGCGCGCCGCTTTAAATGCGGGCCGCTTCTACCTGATCCGGTCGAGAATGGAAACGTAGTTGGCAACGGCAGCGCCGCCCATGTTGAAGATGCCGCCGAGCTTGGCGCCCGGCACCTGGATGCCGCCGGCCTCGCCGGTGAGCTGCATGGCGGTCAGCACATGCATCGACACGCCGGTGGCACCGATCGGGTGGCCCTTGGCCTTCAGGCCGCCGGAGGGGTTGACCGGCAGGCGGCCGTCCCTAGCTGTCGTGCCGTCAAGCGCCAGCTTCGCGCCCTCGCCGGGTCTGGCTAGGCCCATAGCCTCATACTCGATCAGTTCGGCGATGGTGAAGCAGTCATGCGTCTCGACGAAGGAGAGGTCGTCCAATGTCACGCCGGCCTTCTTCAGCGCCTGGTTCCAGGCTTGCTCGCAGCCCTCGAAGGCGAGGATGTCGCGCTTCGACATCGGCAGGAAGTCCTGGACGTGCTCGTTGGCGCGGAAGGTCACGGCGCGGCGCATCCTCAGTGCCGTCGCGGTGTCGGTGAGCACGAGCGCCGCGGCACCATCGGAGACCAGCGAGCAATCGGTGCGCTTCAGCGGGCCGGCGACGAATGGGTTCTTCTCGCTCTCTTGGCGGCAGAACTCGTAGCCGAAATCCTTGCGCATCTGCGCATAGGGATTGTCGACGCCGTTCTTATGGTTCTTGGCGGCGATCATGGCGAGCGCATCCGACTGGTCGCCATAGCGCTGGAAATAGGCCTGCGCGATCTTGCCGAAGACCCCGGCAAAGCCGGCCGGCGTGTCGCCGTCCTCCGGCAGATAGGAGGCCTTGAGCAGGTTCTTGCCGATCTCGGGGCCGGGCGTGGTCGTCATCTGCTCGGCGCCGACCACCAGTACGATGCGGGCGGCATTGGCGTCGATGGCGCGGATGCCTTGCCTGACAGCGGCGGAGCCGGTGGCGCAGGCGTTCTCGACCCGCGTCGCCGGCTTGAAGCGCAGCCGGTCGTCGGCCTGCAGGACCAGGCTCGCGGTGAAATCCTGCGGCGAGAAGCCGGCATTGAAATGGCCGAGCACGATCTCGTCGACATCGTCCGGGCCGATGCCGGCATGGTCGAGCGCCTCCACGGCAACCTTGGTGATCAGACCCTCGAGCGTCTCGCCCTCGAGCTTGCCGAAGCGCGAATGCGCCCAGCCGACGATGCATGCGGTCATAACAGCCTCCATTTGCCGCGCAGCCTGGCGTGTGTGGATCTTCAGGTAATGCCGGCCTGACCTGAACCTCCACCCACGCTAGCACGTCCTGTCGCGACATGAGATTCAATATTGTTCAACTGTGAACTTTTTTCCAGCCAATGGGATGGGCCAGAGCCGCACGATCGGTTGATCCCGGCATCGATTTTTTGTTGATTGATCCGTCAATAAAAAATAATCTCGCTTTGAGCCCGGATCCCAGAATGCCGAAAATCGGAATGGAACCCTTGCGCCGCAAGGCGCTCATCGACGCGACGATCTCTGCGATCGGCGAGCGCGGCTCGCTGGACGTGACGATGTCGGAGATCGCTGGCCGCGCCGGCGTGTCGTCGGCGTTGGCGCACCACTATTTCGGCGCCAAGGACGAGCTTTTGTTCGCGACGATGCGGCACATACTGGCGGAGCTCAACACCGATACAAGGCGCGCACTTCGCGCCACCGGCACGGCGCGCCAGCGCGTCTCGGCCGTGGTCGCCGTCAGCTTCTCCGACGACCAGTTCCAGCCCGAGACCATCGCCGCATGGCTTGCCTTCTATGTCGAGGCGCAGAAGTCATCGGCTTTGCGGCGCCTGCTCAAGGTCTATGCAAGGCGGCTGCACTCGAACCTGATGAGCGGGCTGACCGGCATCCTGTCCAGACGCCAGGCGGATCGCGTCGCCGAAGCCACGGCGGCGATGATCGACGGGCTCTATATCCGGCGCGCGCTGAAGGACGGCGTGCCGGACGCGGCGACGGCCATCGCGCTCGTCGAAGATTATCTCGAAACCAAGCTCAGCGGACGGAGCCTGCCTTGACGACCGGACGGCCCAATTTCCTGATCGTCATGGTCGATCAGCTCAACGGAACGCTGTTCCCCGACGGGCCGGCGGAGTTCCTGGATGTGCCGCATCTGAAGGCGCTCGCCCAGCGCTCGGCGCGCTTCGCCAACAATTACACTGCCTCGCCGCTCTGCGCGCCCGGCCGCGCCTCGTTCATGAGCGGGCAGCTGCCGTCGCGCACCGGGGTCTACGACAATGCGGCGGAATTCGCCTCTTCGATCCCGACCTTCGCCCATCATCTGCGCGCCGCCGGCTACTATACCTGCCTGTCGGGCAAGATGCATTTCGTCGGACCGGACCAGTTGCACGGCTTCGAGGAAAGGTTGACCACCGACATCTATCCCGCCGATTTCGGCTGGACGCCGGACTACCGCAAGCCCGGCGAGCGCATCGACTGGTGGTACCATAATCTGGGCTCGGTCACCGGCGCCGGCATCGCCGAGACCACCAACCAGATGGAGTATGATGACGAGGTCGTCTTCCTGGCCACGCAAAAGCTCTATCAGTTGTCGCGGGAGCAGGACGATGCGGACC
>NZ_RZOT01000919.1:0-1021 GCF_003999085.1 Mesorhizobium sp. M4A.F.Ca.ET.090.04.2.1 | reverse complement strand
GTTCTCAGTTTAGCTCAATCGAAGAACGCCTCGACCACGTTGCGCTTGCCGAGCATGAAGGCGTCGGCGACGTGCTGTAACGGCGCGAGATCGACGTCGGACGTCCCGGCGCGAACGATCTCGGCGAAGCGCTGGTAGAGCATCGGATATTCAGCTTCCGGCTCGTCGTGGACGATCTTGCCGTCGATGGCGAGCTTGGCGCCGCCGCCTGAAAGCACAATCTTGCCCTTGTCGGTCTCGGCCAGGATGTCCCAGCTCTGCGGACCGGTCTGCAGCCAGTCGAGCTCCATCGTCACCGGCACTCCATTCGAGGTGCGGAAGGCGACATGCGCGGCAACCGGCGATGCGCGATTCTCCGGAAAATCGAGAACCGCCGAGGTAATGAACATCGCCGGCAGGATGTGGGTGGCGATCGACAGCGCGTTGATGCCCGGATCGAAGACGCCAAAGCCGCCCGGCGCCCAGATCCATTCCTGGTTCGGGTGCCAGCGGCGCACGTCTTCCTTCCAGATGATCGCCGCCGAGCTGATCCTGGCCGAGGCCAGGAACTCGCGCGCGGCCTCGACCGCCGGCGCGTAGCGTGAGTGCCAACTGGCGAAGAGAGAAACGCCATGCTTGCCGGCGATCCTCTTCAGGTCCTCGACCTCGCTGACGGTGGCGCCCGGCGGCTTCTCCAGGAAGACATGCTTCCCGGCTTCGAGCGCTGCGCGCGCGGCATCGTAACGGAACTGGGGCGGCATGCAGAGCGAGACGGCGTCGAGGTCCGGCACGGCGTCGAGCATTGCCTCGATGGTCGGAAAGTTCGGGATGCCGTCGACCTTGCCGTGCCGGCTGGCGGCGGCGATGAGCTGGTAGTCGCTGTCTTTCGCCAGGGCCGGAAGATGCTGGTCGCGGACGATCTTGCCCACGCCAACGATGCCGAGCTTGATGGGACCTTTGTTCGAGGGCATGGGAACTCCGAGGATTTGGAAAGGTGGGTGTTTCTAAGCAGGGAAGTGACGCCGGGCAAGCCGGCGCCGAT
>NZ_RZOT01000918.1:0-1025 GCF_003999085.1 Mesorhizobium sp. M4A.F.Ca.ET.090.04.2.1 | reverse complement strand
CCTTTGGATGGCGCAGTATGTGGCGTTTGCCGCGGCCGCGCTCGGCCGAGAGGTCGGCCAGCGCCGAGGCCACCTTGCCGAGATCGGCGCCGACCAGCTGCGCCGCGCCCAGCACGGCCAGCACATTCTGCACCATGTGGCGGCCGGGCGCGCCCACGCGGGCAAGGACCTCCCGACCGTCGATCTTGGCGGCGATAACGGAATGGTCGGCGTCGAGCTCACATTTCACCAGCCGGAAGGTCGAGCGGGCATTTTCGCCAAAACTGTAGACATGCTCGACACCGGCGGCCTTTGCCATCTTGTCGAGCAGTTTCCAGCGGGAATCGTCACGGTTGAGCAGCGCCGCCCCATCCGGCTCCAGCCCTTCGAATATCTCGGCCTTGGCCTGGGCAATCTCGTCGAGGTTGCGGAAGAAGCCGAGATGCGCGGCCGCAATCAGCGTGACGATGGCAACATGCGGCCGGACCATCTTGACCAGCGGCCGGACCTCGCCCGGATGGTTCATGCCGATCTCGAACACGGCAAAGTCGCAACTCTCGGGCATCCGCGCCAGTGTCAGCGGCACGCCCCAGTGGTTGTTGAACGATTGCGCCGAGGCGTGCACGGTGCCGACCGCCGACAGCACGTGGCGCAGCGCCTCCTTGGTGGTCGTCTTGCCGGCCGAGCCGGTCACCGCGATGATCCTGGCCCCGGCGCGGGCGCGCGCGGCGACGCCCAGTCTTTCCAGCGCCACCAGCACGTCCTGCACGACGATCATCGGCGCCGTCAGCCGCCCCAGCGACGGCAGCTTGCCTTCGGCGACCACCAGCACGCCGGCCCCGGCCTTGACGGCCGCGGTCGCGAAATCATGGCCGTCCATCGTCTCGCCCTTGATCGCGAAGAAGGCATCCCCGGGCTGCAGGCTGCGGCTGTCGATCGAAATGCCCGATATGCCTTGCGGCATGACGCCGATCGGCCGTCCGCCCATCGCGTCGACCAGCGCCTCGGAGGTCCAGAGCAGGCTCATGCCGCGCGCTCCCTGAGCG
>NZ_RZOT01000917.1:0-1031 GCF_003999085.1 Mesorhizobium sp. M4A.F.Ca.ET.090.04.2.1 | reverse complement strand
GCCGCAACTTGAACAGGATCAGCAGCGGCGCGGCGATGAAGATCGACGAATAGGTGCCGAACACCACGCCGAACAGCATCGCCATGGTGAACGAACGGATCACCTCGCCGCCGAACAGCACCAGCGCCAGCAGTGCCAGGATCGTGGTCACCGAGGTCAGCGTCGTTCTCGACAGGGTCTCGTTGATGGCGTTGTTCAACAGCTGCGGCAGCGGCATCTTCTTGTATTTTCGAAGATCCTCGCGGACGCGGTCGTAGACGACGATGGTGTCGTTCAGCGAATAACCGATGATGGTCAGGATTGCCGCCAGCGACGACTGGTTGAATTCCAGCCCGGTGATGACGAAGAAGCCGATCGTCATGACCACATCGTGGATCGTGGCGATGATGGCGCCGACAGCGAACTGCCATTCGAAACGGAACCAGACATAGATCAGGATGCCGACCAGCGCGATCAGCATGGCGATCGTGCCCTGCTTGGCGAGTTCGCCCGAAACCGTCGGTCCCACCACTTCGACGCGGCGGAAATCATACTGGTCCTGCAACTCGCCGCGCACCTTGTCGATGACGGTCTGCTCGGCGTTCTCGCCGCCGTCCTGGGTGCCGACGCGGATCAGCACGTCGTTCGGCTCGCCGAACTGCTGCACTTGCACTTCGCCGATGTTGAGCTCCGTGAGCCTGCCGCGGATGTCGGCGAGATCGGCATTGCCGGTCTTGGCCTGCACCTCGATCAGCGAGCCGCCCTTGAAGTCGATGCCGTAATTGATGTCGACGGTCATGAACAGCACGACCGACAGGATCGACAGCAGGCTGGACAGCGCGAAGGTCCAACGGCGGATACCCATGAACGGAATCTTCGTACCCGGCGGAATGAAGGTCACCGGCGCCTTCGGCAGTTCCTTCGGCCGGGCGCGGCGCAGCCAGATCGACACTAGCAGCCTGGTGAAGGTGAAGGCGGTGAAGACCGTGGTCAGGATGCCGATGGCGTAGGTGATGGCAAAACCCTTCACCGGGCCGGTGCCGAGGTAGAAC
>NZ_RZOT01000916.1:0-1032 GCF_003999085.1 Mesorhizobium sp. M4A.F.Ca.ET.090.04.2.1 | reverse complement strand
CATAAGTCTTTCCGTTCTTGGCGACTCTTTCAAAGATTTCTATCTCTAGATTCTTTGGAAGTTGCTCCTCTTCGGGATATTCTTTGTCAAAGTCAGTTCCAAAATTTCGGTCCTCAGGCCATCTGTCAGCAGCCTTCTTCAAATTGTGATCGGCGGCTTGATCCAGAGTGATGCCTGCTTCGTTGGCAGCCGAGAGCAGGAACCGGAAGATTGCCGCAAGATGGTCAAGAAGGCCCGCTCGATCTAATGGCAAACCACCTTCTGCGCTTAGCGCAGCTAGGCGCCCGACAGCCCCAGCAAGCTGCAAAAGGGTACGCTCAAACGCGGCGGTGGGAGCGTTCAACGGCAAGGTAGGCTGAGGCTGCAAACTAAGGAGTTCGACATCGTTTCCATCGAACATGCGCTCCTTCGCATCGCCTTGGGCTGTCGTCGCTACTGCCGAGAGTGGCAATTCAGCATGATCGGCGATCACAGCGAGATACCAGAGGGCATCTCCCATTTCCTCGATTACGCTGGCCTCGTAGCCAAGGTAAGATCGGGAGTCGCGCTGCTTCTTCTTAACTTCACTTAGAAGGCTCCCAATCTCGCCGACCAAGCCGAGCACTGGGAGATCGAATCCATTACCCAATTGGTTGGTTCGATCCGTGCGTATTGCGCGCAATTGATAATTGTCGAGGGTAATTGACCGCTGATTCATCCGCTTTTCCGCCACCTGATTCACTGAGGATCATTATCATCTTGTTTGAGTTAACGGTCGAGCGGGAAGACAGCGCAAACGATAGCATTTTCGCATTGCTTCAAACCACTGAACTTGGAGAACGCCCCTGACCAGTCATCACTGCCGTGACTTCCGACGTCATAGAAACCTTTAAGGCAGGTGAACTTCGATCTTGATACGGTCGAGAATTGGCACCCAACATCAGTTTGGTGAAGCTTGTGATGCGCCTTCGCGCAGGTGTTCTGGCATGCGAGCACGGCTTCTGACGAGTGAGGTGACCGATGAGCAACACAGGTCGCCATTCCACCCCACAC
>NZ_RZOT01000915.1:0-1037 GCF_003999085.1 Mesorhizobium sp. M4A.F.Ca.ET.090.04.2.1 | reverse complement strand
GTGCCGGACAGGCGCTTCGAGAGGCTTATCGAAAAGTAGACGACGCTACGTCCGCATGGCCTTCAGCTTTTCAGCCACTGACGCCGCGAGGTCGGGCGACGCCAATCCACTGGTTGACGAAGGTGAGCAGCACACCAGCTATGTAGATCGCCAGCGAAACCTTGCCCTTCCTGTCTTGGCCCACCGCCCTGGCAAAGGTCGTGTCCGCGCCGTGCAGGTGGCGCAGCTTGGTTACCAGGATCGTGTAGGCGACGGCGCAGAGCGCCAGGTCGGCGCCGTAGACGGCGACCGGCACCGGCGCGAAATGGTTCTCGCCCATGAAAGCGGTCGTCACCGGCATCAGCGACAGCCAGAACAGAAGGTTGAGGTTCGCCCACAGGACATATCCGTCGACGCGCTGCACGGTGTGGAACATGTTGTGCAGATTGTTCCAGTAGATGCCGACATTGATGAAGGACAGGACGTAGCTGAAGAAGACCGGCCACAACGGCGCGAGGGTGGAAAAATCCTCGCCATGCGGCACCTTCAGCTCCAGCACCATGATGGTGATGATGATGGCGACGACGCCATCGGTGAATGCTTCGACCCGTCCTTTGCCCATCGATTCTCCCCTTGAACAGGCGAAGGGTACGAGAGGATTTCGCGTGGCGCCATACTGACCATCCTGTCAGGAGCGTATTGGGCGAGCGGAACGGCCGTCACCATCTGCACGTTAGGCGGGCATTCCCCAAAAAGAAGGACGTCGAGATGACGACCTACGCTCAAGCCATGACGCGCGACAATGAATTCGGCGGCGGCGCCGCGACCACCGCCGTCGCCGCCATGAGCGCGGCGCTGTTTGCCGGAAGCACGGTACTGACGCCGCTCTACGTCATCTACAAGCAAGCCTTCGGCTTTTCCCAGATGACGCTGACGCTGGTCTATGCCGTCTACGTCGTCGGCAATCTGGCGGCGCTGCTGGTGTTCGGACGGCTGTCGGATGCCATCGGCCGCCGCCCGGCCGCCCTGGCGGCGATGGCGACCGCCCTTGTCAGTGC
>NZ_RZOT01000914.1:0-1041 GCF_003999085.1 Mesorhizobium sp. M4A.F.Ca.ET.090.04.2.1 | reverse complement strand
GTCGACGCCCGGCTGAAGGCCGCCGAGCAGCAGACGGCATCGATCAAGGAGCGTAAGCGCATCCTGTTCGTGCTGTCGACGCAGGGCGGCAAGATTCTTGCCGCCGGCAGCGAAACCGCCGCCGATGGCATCGTCAATCTGGCCGGCGGCGTCAATGCGGTCGAAGGCTTCTCCGGCTACAAGCAGATGTCGGACGAGGCGATCGTCACCGCCAGGCCGGAGGTCATCCTGATGATGGACAATGCCGGACCGGCGGTGTCCGACGACGAGCTGTTCTCGAACCCGTCCATCGCCTCGACGCCGGCCGGTGCTGCCCGCAAGGTCATCCGCATGGATGGCGGCTACCTGCTCGGCTTCGGACCGCGCACGGCAGAAGCCATCCGTGACCTTGCCGTTTCGCTCTATGGCGGCCAGGTCACGGACTGATCATGGCGGATCAATCGGTCGTCGGCGCGGCGGGGAGGATGGCGACGGGCGATGGCGACCGCTCGGCGCGCGCTCGCCTCGTCATACTGCTTCTGTGCCTGGCGCTTGCCCTCTCGGTGCTGCTGTCGCTGACATCGGGCGCTTCCGACGCCTCTACGGTCGGCGTCGTTCGTGACTGGCTCACCGGTGCGGTGCCAGGCGACGCGGCATTGAGCGCCCGCGACCGGCTGATCATCTACGACATTCGCTTGCCGCGCGTCCTGCTCGGGGTATTGACCGGCGCAGCACTCGCCGTGTCAGGGGCGGTAATGCAAGGGCTGTTCCGCAATCCGCTCGCCGATCCCGGCCTGATCGGCGTCTCGGCCGGCTCCAGCCTCGGCGCCGTCGCCGTCATCGTGCTCGGCTCGACCTGGCTTGCGCCATTCACCCTGGCGCTCGGCACGCTGGCCTTGCCGCTCGCGGCGTTCGCTGGCGGGCTGGCGGTGACGCTGCTGCTCTACCGGGTCGCGACCAGGCATGGCCGCACCTCGGTCGCCACCATGCTGCTTGCCGGCCTTGCGCTGGCCGCGCTCGCCATGGCGCTGATCGGCATATTGATCTTCATGGCCGACGATC
>NZ_RZOT01000913.1:0-1050 GCF_003999085.1 Mesorhizobium sp. M4A.F.Ca.ET.090.04.2.1 | reverse complement strand
CCCCTGACCTCATCATTGCGAACGATGCGCTCTCCCAGCTGAGCTACAGCCCCGTCCAGCGGATGGCGCATTTATCGGGCGCGGCGGTTTCGTGTCAAGGCGAAACGAGCGGCGCCATTGGCGCTGCCGGAAAGCCGGCTCTTGCCGGCTCCGCCTGCAATGGCTACATGTCGGCCGTTCGCAAGGAGCACCTGATGATCGCAGTCTTTTATACGCTGCATGCCGCAATAGGCATCTATTGGTGGATCGTAATCGGCGCGGCCATCTTCTCTTGGCTGTACGCCTTCAACGTCGTCAACTCGCGCAATCAGCTCGTTAACTCCATCGGCACCATGCTCTACCGGTTGACCGAGCCGGCGCTGCGGCCAATCCGCCGCTTTCTGCCCGATCTCGGAGGTGTCGACATCTCGCCGATCATTTTGCTGTTAGCACTGACATTTATCAGCGTGTTCTTGAACTACACAGTTCAGCCGATGTTCGGCATCGGTCCGATGTGAGGTCTACCGCCTTTTTCTTCTTTCGTCTCCGCAACGACGGCATCGATCTGTTCGTACGGCTGACGCCGAAGGCGGCGCTTGATGGGATAGAGGGCGTCGAGACTACCGCCGACGGAAGAAGCCACCTCAAGGCCCGCGTGCGCGCCGTGCCGGAAAACGGCGCCGCCAACCAGGCGCTGGAACGGCTGGTCGGCAAGGCGCTGGGCGTTCCGGCGTCGGCCGTCGCGGTCGTCGCCGGCGCCACGGCGCGGCTGAAGACGCTGCGGATAGTGGGAGATGCGGCTGAGCTGGCGAAGCGCATCGAGGCATTGAGCGGCAGCCAAGGCAAATCGCATTGATGGCTGCTAGTCACATCATCGGTCGGCGCTGCCCCTCATTGCCCTGCCGGGCATTTCTCCCCGTATTGTGACGGGGAGAAAGATGCCTTTGTCCGAACCGGATAGATAGGTAACAGAATGGACCGATTGCATAGGTGACAGTTTTCTCCCTCGCCGGAGGACCCGGCGATGGTTTGGCGAGAGACTGGCATCATGGACGAGCGGCTTCGTTTTGT
>NZ_RZOT01000912.1:0-1053 GCF_003999085.1 Mesorhizobium sp. M4A.F.Ca.ET.090.04.2.1 | reverse complement strand
GACAAGCACCATGACGAGGCGGGCGGCGAGGTGCTGGCGCCGTTCTTCCCGCCGGTCATCGTCGAATGCGTCCGGCTGCATGTCTCGGCCAAGCGCTATCTCTGCGCCACCGACCCGACCTATTTCGGCAAGCTCTCGCCGGCCTCTGTCCATACACTGTCGCTGCAGGGCGGGCCGATGAGCGCCGAGGAGGTGGCCGAGTTCCGCAGGAACCCGTTCCATGAGGAGGCGGTGCGCGTCCGCATCTGGGACGAGGGCGGCAAGGTCGCCAACATGAAGACGCGCGCCTTTCGCGACTACGCGCCGCTGCTGGAGCGGGTGGTGAGGAAGTTCGCGGCCGAAAAGGCAGCATGATGCCTGGCGACAGATGTCATGCAATCGCGACCCATTTCAGAGAGACACACCGACAATAGTGGTTGCCTGAAAGACTAGAGATGCTTCCAGGCAACACTCTGTCACCGATCATAAGTCTTGAAAGAATGCCTCTTGCGTCAAATCTGCCGCGAGCCTAGAGAAGCCGCCCATTCTTAATCCGTCTTCCCGAAAGGAGACCTGTCAATGTCCCGGCGATCCAGATCGACACATTCCGTGCCGACGCTGGAATTGCGTGCGGCTGACAGGGGGCCAATCAGGAAGAACGGCCATGGCCAAGTCCATGATCCAGCGCCGGCAGGATGCCGCGCGCGAGCGTATTGAAGCATATGAAGCGACGCTGAGGCGGGTTTGCCTCGTCCCGCGTGCCGCTCCGGATTTCGAGCGGGCGCTCGACGAAGCACGCCGGGGCTTTGCCAACATGGCCATCCGCGACGGCGCCTTGTGGCGCCCGAAGCTGAAGACGCGCGACCCTGCGCGGCTGCGCCTCGCGGCGGTGCGCCATCTTTATGCGCGCTATCCGGTCTCGGCGGCGCTGGAGGCCATCTGGCTGGATAGCTCGGGGCTAAACGCCGACGAGGTCGCGCTTCGCAAGGCTTGGTACGTCGCGGCCGCGCGTGGCGACTCGCTCTACAAGGCGGGCGCCAATGCCTGGCTGTCGCGCAAGGAAGTGCATTGCTT
>NZ_RZOT01000911.1:0-1057 GCF_003999085.1 Mesorhizobium sp. M4A.F.Ca.ET.090.04.2.1 | reverse complement strand
CTTTACGCCAATCCTCGGCGACTTCATCACCATGCTTGGTCAGGATCGGGTCGAGGTTGACAGTGGCAGAATGAAGCGCCCTGCCTTTGCAGACGAGATCGCCCCGGCCGTCGTCTTCCTGTGCTCGGACGCGGCGCGCTGGATCAATGGCGTCAACCTGCCGGTCGACGGTGGCCTGGCCTCCACCTATCTCTGACGCGGCGTTCTCGCGCGATCGGTGCGAAAGCTATGGATACTTACTTGAAATTGGCGCACCCGACAGGATTCGAACCTGTGACCTCTGCCTTCGGAGGGCAGCGCTCTATCCAGCTGAGCTACGGGTGCTTCCCGGTAAAACGAACCAGCCGGTGAACCAGCCAGCCACGGCTTCTTAGCGGAAGCACGCGAAGGCTTCAACGGCCAATTGGGGTGGCAAGGCATTTGACGCCACAGGAGCGGTTAGGCTTCCCGAGGGCGTATGTGGCGGTCAAGGCTGCGCCGTATCTGCGTCGTTAGCCACCTTGCTGCTCCGACGCCTCACCCCGCCGCCTCGCTCCTCGCCGCCCGCCGCCGCACCCCGCCCGCCGTCCGCTTCACCTTCTTCGCCCCTGTCAGCTCGTGCATGGCATCGAGCTGCATCTGCTGCATTTCCGCCAGCCGCTGCCATTGGCGCGAGATCAGGTAGTCGAGCTTTTCGTGCAGGTGCCGCACTTCCAGCTCGGCCTTCAGGTTCACCCGGTAGTCGTTGAAGGAGCGCAGCCGGTCCTTCGCTTCCTGCCGCTTCTGGCTCATCATGATCACCGGCGCCTGGATAGCGGCGATGCAGGACAGCATCAGGTTGAGCAGGATGAACGGGTAGGGGTCGAAGGCGCCCGCCATGCCCTCGAACAGGTTGATGCCGATCCAGACAAGAGCACGCTGGCGAACGAGATCAGGAACCACCAGCTGCCGCCGAACTCGGCCATCGAGTCGGAGACGCGGTCGGCGAACGAGCGGTGCTCCTCGAACTCCTCTTCCGAGTTTTCCGAGATCGTGTCCTGCCTGGCGATCGATTCGACCACCTGGCGGTCGAGCTCGG
>NZ_RZOT01000910.1:0-1059 GCF_003999085.1 Mesorhizobium sp. M4A.F.Ca.ET.090.04.2.1 | reverse complement strand
GCTGGGGCCAGCCACGGAAAACAGCGCCGCCATCATGCCGAGCGCAGCACCCGCGCTGATGCCTAGCACTTCGGGGCTGGCCATCGGATTGCCTGTCAGGCGCTGCATCATCAAGCCGGCCAGCGCCAGCATGGCGCCGGCGGCAAGCGCGGCCGAAACGCGCGGCAGTCGCCATGACAGCAAGGGTGCCAACTGGTCGCCGAGGACGAAGCTCCAGCCGTGCGGCCCCGGTCCGTAGCAGAGCACAAGCGCGAGCAGCAAAAGGAGCGACAGGCCGATCGCCGCCAGCAGGGGGCCAGGAGGGCTCGCGCGCGGCAGCCGTTCGGCGATAGGCGCTGGAAGCTCGGCGCCAAGCGCAAGGCGCGGCAGCAGCCAGAGCAGCAGCGGCGCGCCGAGAAGCGCCGTGATGGCGCCGGTCGGCAAATGATCGCCCTGTGGCCCGGTCAGCAGTTGCACGCCCTGGTCGGCGGCCCATAGCAGCGCGGCGCCGATCAACGGCGCCATGACCAGCCGCTGGCCGAGCCGGCGGGCGCCGCCTATGCGGGCAAGGGCCGCCGCCGCGAGGCCGACAAAGCCTACGACGCCAACGGCCGCGACGACAAAGGCAATCAGCGCAACGGCAGCGGCAAGCCCGGAAAAGCGATAGACGCCGAGCGGCAGGCCGAGGCTGCGCGCGCCCTCGTCGTCGAGGCCGAGCAAGGTCAGCGGCCGCACCATCAGGCCGATCGCCAATGCCGCGAGGCTCAGACGCGGCAGGAGCCACAGCGTGGTCTTCCAATCCTGCTGACCGAGCGAGCCGGAGCCCCAGATAAACAGGTTGGCCAGCCATTCGTGCCTGAGCACGATAAGGGCGGCGCCAATCGCTCCGGCATAGAGGCTGACAACAAGGCCGCCGAGCACGACGGACAGCGGGGACAGGCCTTTGTGCCAGGACAGCGCGAAGACTGCAGCGAGCGCGACAAGGGCACCTGCAAGCGCCACCCATTCGCGACCGAAGGAAAGCAGCGCGGGCGAGAAAAGCGTGGCCAGCGCCAGTGCCAAATAGGCGCCGGCCAACAC
>NZ_RZOT01000090.1:0-13584 GCF_003999085.1 Mesorhizobium sp. M4A.F.Ca.ET.090.04.2.1 | reverse complement strand
GTCCTGGTTGTGGCGCAGGCTGAGCGAGGGATCCTCCTCGGCCAGGCGCTGGATGGCGGCCGACATCTTGACCTCGTCCTTGCGCTCCTTCGGCCGCAGCGCGAAGGCGAACACCGGCTGCGGTGGCTCCAGCGTGACCAGCGGCTTGCTGCCGCCCTTGACCGAACTCAGCGTCTGGCCGGTCTTGACGTTGTCGAGCTTGCCCAGCGCGACGGTGTCGCCGGTCTTGGCGGAGGCGAGCTTCAGCTGATCCTTGCCAAGCATCTTGTAGATGCCGGAGACCTTGGCGCTTTCGCCGTTCGAGAGGTAAAGCTCGGCCGCGTCGGCGAGCTGCCCGGACAGCACCCGCGAGACCGACAGCTTGCCGCCATGGGCGGTGTGGATGGTCTTCATCACCTGGACAACGGTCTGGTTGCCGTCGGGCGCGCCAAGGCGCTTGCGGGTCGCCTCGATGTCGGGCGCGTCATGGCGGATCGCCTTCAGGAGACGCAGCACGCCATTGCCCTTCTCGGCGGTGCCAATCAGCACCGGCGTCACCGCGCCGGCGCGAAGATCGGCGGCGAGATCGTCGAAGATGGCATCCTTCGGCGGTTCGATCTCCTCGAGCAGCTGCTCCATCAACTGGTCGTCATGGTCGGCGAGCGTCTCCAGCATGGAGAAGCGGGCTTCCAGCTCACGAGCCTTGTCGTCGCTTGGGATGTCAGCGACCTGGCTTTCGGCATATTCGCGGTAGATGTAGGCCCGCTCCAGCGCGAGATCGATCGAACCGATGACGACACCGTCCTTGCGCAGCGGAATCTGGCGCAGCAGCAGCGGCACCGAACTTGCCGGCTGCAGCATCTTCAGCGTGTCGCGCACTCCGGCGATCGCCTTGTCGACCTTGTTCAGGAACAGGATGCGCGGCACGCCAAGATCGTCGAGCTTGCGCATGATGAGCTGCAGCGCGGGGATCTTCTTCTCGTCGGCTTCGGCCACGACAACGGCGGCATCGCAGGCGGCAAGCACCGGTTCGGCCTCGAAGGCGAACTCGATCGAGCCGGGACAATCGACGAAGGTGAGCTGCTCGCCCATGAATTCCGTGGTGGCGAAGGTCGCCTCGACGCTCATGGCGTGGGCGCGGGCCTCGGCCGAATGATCGGAAACTGTGCTGCCTGATGAAACGGGATTCTGGCGGGGAATGGCGCCCGTCCGGGCGAGGATTGCTTCGAGAAGTGTCGTCTTACCGCTTGCGAAGGGACCGACTATGGCTATGCATTTCGGTCCCGTGCGTCGTCCTCCGGCGCGAGTACCCATGGCTGACCTCCACTCAGGCGTTTCCCTGTGAGCGGCGGCCGGCCTGTTCGGCCGTCGCGGGCGGGGCTTCTTTTCAATCGCCACCTGCCCAACGCCATCGTCCCACGGGTTCGCGGGGAGGGCAAGGAAAATAGGAAATTTTGCCGGCTTTGTGCCCTCAGGCGATCAGGGCCAGCGCTGCGGCATCGGCGGCGGGGAGAGCGCCGGCCTTTTGGCGCGGTGCCGGCCTGCCGAAGAAATAGCCCTGGAAGCGGTTGCAGCCGGCTGCCCTGGCGAGGGTGAACTCCTCTTCCGTCTCGACGCCTTCGGCGACGATGGTGACATGCTGGATGCGTGCGATCTGCGCCAGCGCCGAGACGAAGATCTGGGCCACCTGATCGTGGGCGAGGCTGCTGATATAGGAGCGGTCGATCTTGATACTGTCGATGGGCAAGGTCTTGAGATAGTTGATGCCGCAATGGCCGGTGCCGAAATCGTCGAGCGCGATGTGGAAGCCGAGCCCGCGCAGGGCTTCCAGGCGCTTCAGGATTTCGGGCGTGGCCGCGGTCGCCACCGTCTCGGTGATCTCGATTATGAACTCAGCCGCCAACCTGCCGGTTTCGCGGAGCACGCGGTCGCACATGGTGACGATCTCGTCGCGCTTCAGCTGCTCGCCGGAAACGTTGATGCTGATGCGGAGCCCGGGAAAATGTGCGATGTCGGCGCAAGCGCGCCTGAATACCCATTCGCCGAGCATGTCGATCAAGGTCGAACGCTCGGCGATCGGTATGAAGTCGGCCGGTGATATCAGGCCACGCACCGGATGGCGCCAGCGGACGAGCCCTTCAAGCGCAAAGGTCGATCGGTCGGTATCGACGATCGGTTGATAGTGGAGGTCAAGCTCGCCGAGGTAGATGGCCGCTCGAAGCTCGCGCTCGACCAGGCGACGGTAGCGCTTGTCCGACAGCATCTCCTCGTCGAACACGGTGACGCGGCCACGGCCGCCGGCCTTGCTCTCATAGAGGGCGAGGTCGGCAAGCAACATCAGCTCCGTCGTGTTCGAGGCGTGCGCGGGAGCTAGTGCCACGCCGATCGAGATTGATAGCGGGACGATCTTGCCTTCATGCGATTTGCCTGCCCGCATCACATCGAGCAGCCGGCGCGCATCCTTGTTGATCACTGCCAGATTGCCGTGCGGAACGATGACGGCGAATTCGTCGCCACCCAGCCGCCCGACTACGCCGTCGGCGAAGATACGCTCTGCGGCCTTGACCAGATGCGCCAGGGCGAGGTCGCCGAATTGATGGCCGAACGTGTCGTTGAGCTGTTTGAAGTGATCGAGATCAATCAACAGCAGGCTCGCCTCGCGCCGGCTGCGCAAGGTGCCCAGCCGCTCGTCGAGCGCTTCGAGGACATAGCGGCGGGTCATGGCGCCGGTCATCGCGTCGACGGCCAGAAAATGATGCTTCTCCGCTTCGGCGGCCGCCGCCGAGCGCAGGCGCTGGACCACGCTGCTGCGCATGTACATCAGCACCAGCAGCGCCAGGCCAGTCGCCACCATCGAAACGATGAGGGCGCTCGTGAAGGAGGAGTCCCTGACCAGGCCGGCCGCGCCGAGCGCGGTCGCGGCGATGCTCAGTACAAGCAGGAACTGGATACCGCGGTAGATTCTGCCGCTGTGATCCTTGATCGTGGCCAGTATGCTCATGTCACCGTCCCCGCAACACAAGCCACGGCTAGCGCCCAGCTGTTAAGAAGACATTGAGCCTGCCGACGATCGGCCGCTCATGGTTAAGAAGAAAATCGTCGGCGTTACGTGACGTCAACCGGTCCGGCGCAGGGCCGGCAGGGCAGTATCCGCATCATGCGTCGCGACAGCCTCAGCAAAGCGCGACAGCATCGGATTGAACAGGTCCGGACGCTCCCAGAAAGGGGCATGTCCGGCGCCAGGGACGACGTGGCATTGCTCCCACAGCGTGCCGCAATCCAGCGTGTCGAAGTAGTTGAGCCGGATGAACGGGTCGTCCTCGCCGTTGATGATCGCGACGGGGAAGGCGGCCTGCTCGACAACCTGTTTCTGGTCGGCGCCCTTGCCGGCCATCATGGAACGGGTCACCATGACGCGCAGCCGGCCATCCGTGCGCAGGATGGCGTCGCGGAATGACGGATCCGCGCTGTCGCCGAAGCACAGCGTTTCGAAGCGTTCGGCATCGCGTTCGGAATAGACCTTCTTGGAAGCGAGCAGCATGTCCCAGTTGGCGTGGAAGCCGCGCAGCATGCCGAAGAAGCCCTTCGATACGGGCGGCGCACCGGTCAGCATCAATCCGTGGACGGCCGGATGGAAGCTTGCGAGCTCTATGGCGACATGGCCGCCGAGCGACCAGCCGTAGACGACGGCGTGGCCGATGCCCAGACCGTCGAGGAGCTCGGCCGCCGATCGCGCCAGGCCGGTGAGCGTATAGTCCGTCGCCGGGTCGGCGGCATCCGAGGACTCGCCATGGCCGGGCAGGTCGAAAGCGATCAGCCGGTGGGCATCGGCAAGCGGGCTGTCGAACTGGCGGGCGAACACGGCGCGCGAGGCGCCGGACCCGTGGATCATCACGATGGGCATGCCGGGGCCCGCCGATTCGCTGACGCGCAAATCGGCCTGCGGGGTGCGGATCGTACGCTCAACGACGGCCATGATGCATTGAACCTTAGGATTGCGTAGCGGCCAATATCGCATTCCCGGGTCTACGCGGGCTTTAGGTTTCTGGTTAAGAAAGGACTAATCTGCGCCGACCGTCTATAGTGGCTCCCGAATCTTCGATGGCGGGCATGGAATGTTGACGATGGAACGTGGGCTCGACCTTCTTGTCTCGATCATCGGCATCGCCACGGTCGGCCAGTATCTGTGGTCGATGCGCGCTCATTTCCAATCGTCGGGCATGTCCTCGGGCGCGAAGATAATCTCGGTCGTCGTGGCCGCGACGGCGCTGTTTTTCCTGGCGATCATCTGGATCCTGCCGCAGCCGCTACTGGCCAAGATCGTCGGGCTGGTGATCCAGCTGGCGAGTTCCGCGCTGTTCTGGTGGGCGATTGCGAGGTCGCGCAAGGCGCGGCTGCGCTTTGTCTTCGACGCCGACAATCCGCATGGCCTGGTGACCGACGGACCCTTCTCCTACATCCGCCACCCGTTCTACACGTCCTACATCATCTTCTGGGCCGGTTGGGGTATCGCCACATGGTCGATCTGGGCGGTGGTGCCTGTCGCCGGGATTTTCGTGCTCTATCTGATCGCGGCGCTGGACGAAGAGAAGAAATTCTCGCGCACGGATCTGGCCGGCGCCTATGAGGCCCATCGAAAGCAAGCCGGCTTGTTCTGGCCGCGGCTGCGATGGTGACGCCGCCGACGATGCGCGGCTGACGCGTGTCCGGCGTGCCATCCGGCTGTCCGGGAAGCGGTTGCGTCCGGACAGGCATCGGAGGAAAGTGTCGCCGCAAGGGCGGACCGTAGCGGTGCGGTCGCCACCGCCGATGTGACCCCAGTTCGAGGATTGAAACGATGAAGATCATTGCTTGCGGCAGCGTGCCGACCATCATGGCGCCGGAAAAGTATTTCACCGGCCGGGTGCTGCAGACACCGATCATCGAGAAGGAGGCGCCGGCGCGGCTGAGGGCCACCCTGGTCAGCTTCGAGCCTGGCGCGCGGACCAACTGGCATACGCATCCGCTTGGCCAGACGCTCTATGTCACCTCGGGCGCGGGCCGTGCCCAGACGTGGGGCGGGTCGATCCAGGAGATCAAGGCCGGCGACGTCATCTCGTTCGCGCCCGACGAGAAGCACTGGCACGGCGCCGGCGCGAGCACGGCGATGACGCACATCGCCATGCAGGAAGCGATTGACGGCGTCCACGCCGACTGGCTGGAGAAGGTCAGCGACGAGCAGTATGGCGGCTAACCACCCGAAAAAAACCGGCCTGGAGCCGGGCTTTTTTCGTCATCAGGTCAGTGAAGCGGTGAAGCGCTGGATGCGCGTGCAAGCCTCTTCCAGCAGCGTCTCCGACGTGGCGTAGGAGATGCGGAAGTTCGGGCCAAGGCCGAAGGCCGAGCCGAACACCACCGCCACACCCTCGGCCTCGAGCAACTCCGCGCAGAAGGTCTCGTCACTATCGATCACCTTGCCGGTCTTCGTCTCCCTGCCGATCAGCCCGGCGCAGGACGGGTAGACGTAGAAAGCGCCCTCCGGCGAGGGGCAGGAGATGCCGCGCGCCTGGTTGAGCATCGACACGACAAGGTCGCGGCGCCCCTGGAAGATCGCCTTGTTCTTGGCGATGAAGTCCTGCGGGCCGTTCAGCGCCTCGACCGAGGCCCATTGCGCGATGGTGCAGGCGCCGGAGGTCTGCTGGCCCTGGATCATGTCCATGGCCTTGATCAGCGGCACCGGGCCGGCGGCGTAGCCGATGCGCCAACCGGTCATGGCATAGGCCTTCGACACGCCGTTCATGGTCAGGGTGCGCTCGTAGAGTTTCGGCTCGACTTCTGCGATCGTCCTGAAGACGAAATCGCCGTAGGTGAGGTGCTCATACATGTCGTCGGTCAGTGTCCAGACATGCGGGTGCTTGAGCAGCACGTCGGCCAAAGATCGAAGCTCGGCTTCCGTGTAGGCGGCGCCCGACGGGTTGGACGGCGAGTTCATCAATAGCCATTTGGTGCGCGGCGTGATCGCCTTTTCAAGCACTTCCGCCGTCAGCTTGAAGCCGTTGTCGATCGATGTGTCTGTAAACACCGATGTGCCGCCGCAGATCGCCACCATCTCGGGATAGCTCACCCAGTAGGGGCGCGGGATGATCACCTCGTCGCCGGGGTTCAGCGTCGCCATGAAGGCGTTGAACAGGATCTGCTTGCCGCCGGTGCCGACGATGGTCTGCTCCGGCCGGTAGTCGAGATTGTTCTCGCGCTTGAATTTTTTCGCGATCGCCTCACGCAGCTGCGTGATGCCTGACACTGGCGGATACTTGGTCTCGCCACGACGGATCGCGTCGATCGCCGCGTTCTTGATGTTGTCGGGCGTATCAAAGTCCGGCTCGCCGGCGCCAAGGCCGATGATGTCACGGCCGGCGTTTTTCAGCTCGCGCGCCTTCTGCGTCACCGCGATGGTCGCGGAAGGCTTCACGCGGGAAAGGGCGTCGGCAAGAAAGGCCATGACCTGATATCTCCAAGGGTCGGCGGGCCAGGAGCGGCCGCGGGCCTCTCATGTCGCATCATCCGGCCAAGCGCAAGCATTGTCGAATGAGCCAGGGGTCAAGCAGCCGTGACCGGCATCGCTCGGCAACAATAAATTCATCAACGGCCGCTAAAACCCCTGTTGGCAGGATCGCAAGCCATTTCCGCCAAGTCTTGCCGAGCGAGGATCCCTTGTCGCGTAGTATCGGGCTCGCCCACATCATCCGTCGTGATGACGGCACCTCCAGTGGTGTCTGGGGCGTCTATACGCTGCAGAGCGCATTCCAGCCGATCTTCGCCTTCAGGGAAGGCAAGCTGTCGATCGTCGCATTCGAGGGGCTGATCCGGCCGTTTCGTGACGGCGAGCCGCAGTCGCCGATGAGTTTCTTCAACACCTGCCCGGCGGGCGACCGCCTGCACATCGAGGCGCTGACGCGGACGCTACACCTGCTCAACGCCGGCGCCTGCCTGCCGGAAGAGGCGTCGATCTTCGTCAACTTCGACCCGTCTGTGTTCACCGACCGCGCCATCGCAGACAACGCGCTGCGCGACATGCGGCTGGTGCTGCACGAGGCCGGCATCGACCCGCGCAGGATGGTTTGCGAGGTGACCGAACAGAAATCGGCCTCGCAGGAAACGCTCTACAGCTTCGTCGAGGCGCTGAGAGCCAACGGCTTCCGCATCGCTGTCGACGACTACGGCGCCGACGAATCCGACATCAACCGGATCAAGGAGCTCAAGCCCGACATCGTCAAGTTCGATGCGCACTGGATCACGCAACTGATGGAGTCCGGCGCCGGCTTTGCCCTGTTGACCACCATGGTGAAGAGCTTCGAGCAGCAAGGCATTCGCACCGTGTTCGAGGGCCTCGAGGAAGGCTGGCAGCTCGAGCTTGCCGAGAAATCGGGAACCTCGATGGTGCAAGGCTTCGTGCTGGCGCGGCCGGAACTGGCGCCGACCAGCTTTCGCGTCTTCGGCAAGGGCGTTGAGGCGTCCGCGGCAGCGACGGGCATCGGCGATGCGCCGGTCAGTTCGGGCGCGGCGCCGACGACGCGCCCGGCGCGGGTGTTCGGGCGCAGGAACGCCTCGTGAGCGTTTGGCCGGACAGGCGGCGCAATGCCGCCGAGGCGATCTTTGCCGACGAGATCGGCATCGAGTACGGCGTCTATGGCGACTTCCGGCTGAAGAGCGCCTATCAACCGATCTTCGCGCCGCGCGGCCGCTCGTTGGCGCCGGTCGCCGTCGAGGCGTTGATCGAGGCGCAGCGCGACGCGAGGCCGGTCGCGCCGCCGGTGTTCTTCGGCAGCCTGCCTGCCGCGGACCGCCTGTTCGTCGAGACGATGTGCCGGATGCTGCATCTGAGGAACTTCCGCAACATCGGCGTCGAGGGGCTCGACCTGTTCTTCAACTACAATCCGCTGATCAACGACCATCTCGGGCGGGCGCTGGCCGAGATCCGGCTGATGACCAGGCATCTCGGCGAACTGGATCTCTATCCAGGCATGCTGGTCTGCGAGATCACCGAGCAGGCGGCCAACGACAAGGTTCTGATCAGCCTCGTTCGCGAGATGCGGCGCGACGGCATTCGTATCGCCATCGACGATTTCGGCACCGGACATTCGACTGAGGAGCGCATCGCGCTGCTTGCGCCCGACATCGTCAAGATCGACGGCGCCTGGTTTGCCGAGTTCTGCCGGCATGCCGCCGCCGAGCGCTTCTTCCGGCCGCTGGTCTCGATGCTGCATGATCGGGGCGCCAAGGTGCTGGTTGAAGGGATCGAGCAGGCCGTGCATCTTCGCGTCGCGCTCGATGGCGGCGTCGACCTTGTGCAGGGCTACCATCTCGCCCGCCCGGCGCTGGCGGGCACGATCTTCAACGAGGAGCCACTCTCCACCGAGGCACTGCTCGGCATGGACAGCAAGGTGGTGCCGTTGCATCAGCGGCGCTGATGTTCAGGCCAAAACAAATCACTGGATGAGGCGGCTTCCGCCGCGCGATATTGGCGCGAGCCGGAAGGAGACCTGATGATACTCTACAGCATGATCGACAGCGGCAATTGCTACAAGCCGCGCCTGTTGATGGCCAAGCTCGGCATTGCCTTCACCAATGACGAGGTGAGCTCGCATACCGGCGACACCCGCAAGGCCGATTTCGTCGCCAAGAATCCCAACGCCATGGTGCCGCTGCTGGAACTCGACGACGGCAGACGGATCGCCGAATCCAACGCCATCCTGCTCTATCTCGCCGAGGGCACGCGCTTCCTGCCGGCCGACCGGTACCAGCGGGCGCTCGCCTATCAGTGGCTGTTCTTCGAGCAGTACAGCCACGAGCCCTACATCGCCGTGCGCAAGGCGCTGCTCACCTTTCCCGAGCGCGCCAGGGACGCGACGCCGGAACGGCTGGCATCGACGCTGGAGCGCGGCAACAAGGCGCTCGGCGTGATGAACAGGCATCTGGAAGCCAATGCCTTCTTCGCCGGCGATGCATACAGCGTCGCCGACATCGCGCTGTATGCCTACACGCATACCGCCGAGAAGGGCGGCTTCCAGCTCGACGCCTATCCGGCGGTGGCCGCCTGGCTCGGCCGCGTGGAGGCGGATCCCGGGCATGTGCCGATCGAGTGGCTGCCTTAGTCTTGTCCTCACGCCGTCGCCGCTTCGCGGCTCCGCCAAGGAAGCCAATTCCGCAGCGTCGCGCCGCCCCTCATCGCCCTGCCGGGCACTTCTCCCCGTGAACGGGGAGAAGAAGGCAGCTTCGGCGGTTTCGCCAATGTCTGAACCGCAGGCAAATAAAAAGGCGGGATAAATCCCGCCTTCCCATTCCGGTAGCCTGATCGGGAGCGTCTGACCGGGCTGGCAGCTATCTGCTGTTCCAGCTTGTCGGGTCTTTCCACTCCGGCGCGCTTCTCGCGCGACCGTCAGTACATCCGTGACTTGCCGCGCGCCCCGAACCTTCGTCCGGCGCGCGCTGTTGCTAAATCAGGCTGCCTTGCTCAGAGACCCAGCAGCGGACTTGCCGGTGCGGCGGTCCTGCTCGATCTCGAAGTTGATCTTCTGGCCCTCGACCAGGGTCGACAGGCCAGCGCGCTCGACAGCGGAGATGTGGACGAAAACGTCCGCGCCGCCCGCGTCAGGCTGGATGAAGCCGAAGCCCTTGGTGGCGTTGAACCACTTGACCGTACCAGTTGCCATTCGAAGTATCCTTCACATTTGCTTTAGTTTAACCGGACCAGGGGTCCGGCCGGTGGTATCGAAATTTTGGAGATAGACGTCAGCAAACGCGAAGATCGCGAGGCCCGATCGATCGGCCGAAATATCAATGCGATGCATATAGGCGGGTTTTGCGCTGAAAACAAGACTGTGTGAGAAAGCGGGACCAGCACCGCCGCCCAACGGCCGCCCCAATCGCGTGGAAAATTTGCGGCCGGCGGGCGCCGCGAGGGAGGAACGGCCAGGTCTCGGGCGCCGGGTTTGGGAGAGGATCATGAAGACCGTTGTGCTTGCCGCCTTGATGACGCTGGTGGCCGCCGAGGCGCAGGCGATCTCGCGCTACGACCCGACCCGCATGAGCTGCGACAGGGTGCAGGCGACGATCGCGCGCCAGGGCGCGGTCATCCTGCGCTACCAGTCGACGCGTGTCCCGGGGCTGCCGCTCTATGACCGCTACGTCAGGGACGAGCGCTTCTGCGACCTGGGCGAGGTGAGGAAGCGCGCCTACGTGCCCAGCGCCGATGCGAAATCCTGCCCGGTCTTCGTCTGCAAGCGGCCGGACTTCGATCGGCGGTTCCGTCGCCGTTTCCTGCAGAACTGAGATTCGCCATCCGCCACGTTTCGCCGGGGTCTTATCGCTGCCGGATTCAACCCGCGTGCCTGGAACCAATGACGGGCAAGACAGTTCAGCTATGACTTTGATACGACGCTGGCCTGCCCGACCGGCTGGGCATGCGGCGATCTAGAGGAGTTCTCATCATGAAGATTTCATCGGGATTTCGATCGGTCACGTTTGCCGTCATCGCCGCCGCGGGAGTCAGCCTAGCCAGCGCCGCGCATGCTGATAGCGGCACGATCCGCTTCGCCGTCTACAAGGCGGCCTTCTTCATCGGTGGTTCTGGAGGCGAGGGCACGCTGACCTTCCATGGTCGCCGCTATCCTATCTCGGTCGGCGGCATCTCGGGCGGCCTCGCGTTCGGGGCCTCAAAGACCTACTTCCACGGTACCGTGCGCCACATTCGCCGCGCCCGGGATGTGACAGGCGTGTACGGTGCTGCGGGCGGCGGCGGCGCGCTCGGCAAGGGGGCCCAGGTGATCGTCATGACCAATGACAAGGGCGCCCAACTCGAGCTCACTGGCAAGCAGGTAGGCCTGCAAGTCAACGCCGATCTGAGCGGTATGAGCATCGGGCTGAAGTAAGGGCCCGGACTTTTCAGAACCCGAACGAGGCCTGCGGTGACGGCGGCGGGCCGAGGCGCACGCCTTCCATGGCCAGCATCTTTTCCTTGGTGGCCGAGCCGCCGGGCGCCGAGAAGCCGCCGATCTTGCCGCCGGCGGCCAGGATGCGGTGGCACGGGATGACCAGCGGCACCGGGTTGGCGCCGAGCGCGGCACCGGTTTCGCGGGCGAGCCCTTGATGGCCGGCGCGCTTCGCCAACTCGCCATAGGTGGTGGTCTCGCCAAAGCCGAGCTTGCGCGCCGCGTCATAGATGGCGAGGCGGAAATCGTCGACGCCGGCAAGATCGACCGGCACGCTGGAGAAATCGATGTCCTCGCCGGCGGCATAGGCCCTGATCGCGGCGATCAGGTCCATCACCCATTGCGGCCGGTCGGTCGAGCTTGACACGCCACTATGGCGAAACAGCCGGCGCTCGACCGCCTCGCGGCTGCGCTCGGGCAAGCAGAGCCGGATCAGCCCGGTTTCGCTCCAGCCAATGCCCGTGAATCCGATCACTGTTTCTAACACTGCGTGACCGGTTGTGATCGCGGATGTCTTTTCCATGCTGGGCTCCTTTCCGCAAACCGCGAAAAACGGGTACAGGTACGGTACAGATAGGGAACAATATCGCAGCTTGCAGCGAGTTCCGCCACCCGAAAACCAGCGGATGGCCCTGATTGCCGGCCGAGAATCGCTGGTGTAAGGACTTCTTAACAACCGACAATCGGACCTGCAGGGCTTGGCAGCGAAAATCATCCTCACCGCGATCGGCGCGCTCGTTGCAGCTGCCGGCCTCAGCGGTTGCACCTCGACCTCGCAGATGAAGGCCGCGCCCGCCCTGTCGGCAGCCGCTACCCCTGCCGTCGAGGACGACACGCCGACCGTCGCGCTGCCGGAAACGGTGGCGGTGCTGCCGGAGCCCTCCGGCCTTGCGCCGGTGCAGATGGCGGCGTTCCCCGCCGATGCGAACATGGCAGCTCCGGGCATGGCGACGCCGGGCGAGCCCTTGCCGCTGCCTGCCCAGCCCGCCGCCTTCGCCGGATCGACGCCGCTTGCCGCTCAGCCCGCCGTGATGGCCGGCACCTCGCCGCTCAGCCCGGGATCGGTCAAGCCGATGCCCGCCTACGCAACGGCCGCGATGGCGATGCCCGTAACCGGCCAGGCGGTGAAGGCGGCAACGATGCCGGGCGTCCAGCAGGTCGCCTATTTCGTGCCGCAGAACCCGGCGCTGCTTGCCCCGCCGGGCGAGCCGCAGCCGCACGCCACCGGGCCGCGCGCCGAGATCGAGCGGCTGATCGAGAAATACTCCGCGCTCTACGAGGTGCCCATCGATCTCGTGCGCCATGTCGTCAACCGCGAGAGCACCTTCAACCCGAAAGCCTACAATCACGGCCATTGGGGTCTGATGCAGATCAAGCACGCGACGGCGCGCGGCATGGGTTATGACGGGCCGGCGAGCGGTCTGTTCGACGCCGAGACCAATCTCAAATATGCGGTCAAGTATCTGCGCGGCGCCTGGCTGGTGTCGGGGGGCGATGAAAAGCGCGCCGACCGGCTCTACCAGAGCGGCTATTATTACGATGCCAAGCGCAAGGGCCTGCTGGAAGCGACCGGCCTCGGCGTTGACCGCGCGCGCCGCCGCCTGCAGCCCGACGCCTGAGCGCGATGCCGCGCCCGCCGGCACCTGACGACATCCGGCTGCGCAAGACCCTCGACGACGATCTGCCGCCGCCGCACTGGCCGGAGGGCTTTGTCATGCGCGGCTTCGAGCCCGCCGACGCGCGGCCCCTGCATGCGCTGCTCTCCGAAGTGTTCGACGACGGCACGGACGGGCCGTTCGACGAGTGGTGGCCGCGCATTTCCGGCGACGCCGGATTCGACCCCGCGCTGTGCTTCCTGGTCATCGATGCCAAGGGCCGGCTGGCGGGGGCGGCACTGTGCTGGGCGACAGCCTTCGTCAAGGACCTCGCCGTCCATCCGCAAGCGCGCGGCCATGGCATCGGCGAGGCGCTGATGCGGCAGGCCTTCATCGCTTTCCGCGACCGGGGTGCCGCTCATGTCGATCTCAAGACCAACACAGTGGAGAACGCCACTGCTGTCCGGCTCTATGAGCGGCTGGGCATGATGCCGGTCGACTGGGAAGGATAAGCGGCCGGCTCCCGGTGTTAGGGTGGCATTTGTCACATCGACGCTTTGCGGCGTGAAAGCAGGACTGCTTTGTGAACGGCTTCACATTAGCCGCTGCTTGCAAATGCTAACCCAGCGTCATGCCAAGCGGCCGATCGGCGGATCGCACGTTGGCAAGGCGTTGGGGTGGGCTGCGCCGGCATGTGTCAGCCACTCCACGGCGGGTCCCGGGGCGGGTTCGGGGCCCGCCTCGCCGCATGTCTTCTCAGATATCCGGCGCGTTGCCGATCCGGGGCTTGATCTCGAGCGCCCAGGCGCGACCCTCGTCGCCGCCCCACAGTAGCCAGGCGATGTAGCCCGCCGACGGGTTCTGCTCGTTGCCGTAGTTCTTGCCCTTTTTGTCGACCTCGTGGCGGGCGAAATAGCTGACCATGCGCCTGATCGTCGACGGCGAGAGCTTCCGCCGGTTCTTCAGCTCCGTCGCCCGCGCCACGCCGATCTCGGTGCCGCCGCGGCCGAATTTTTCGCGCAGCCTAAGGCCCTTGGCGGCGT
>NZ_RZOT01000909.1:0-1060 GCF_003999085.1 Mesorhizobium sp. M4A.F.Ca.ET.090.04.2.1 | reverse complement strand
CCAGCGCACTAACGCCCAATACGGAGAAGTGGGCTTGAATGAAACTGCGGAAATAGAACAGCACCGAAGCTAACGCATAGATGATGGCAAGCGCCCGCAAGAACCGTGCATAGCCGGCAAGATCCGGCCCCAGCAACCCATCAAGGGAGCCGGCCAACACAAGCAGCACAGCCGCTAGCACGATGGCGGCAATGAAATACGACAATTTGAAAAATCGCGTCGCCAAGCTGGACGGCATCAAACCGGTATCGACATCCGCGACTTTCAGGCCGGCCACGAAGGGCTGGACATAGGCGATGTAGAGGAAGCGTCCGACGGCGGTGAGAATCACCACGAGGGCAAGCAGGCGCCAGCGTTGCACCAGGATCAGCTCGTTGGAGATGTTCTGGTCGGTCCTCAGACCGATCAACAGCACGAACAGCCCAAGAGCGATGGCGCCGGCATAGAGCGCTTCGCGGAAAGCCTGCTGGATGGGAGTGGCGACGGCGTCGCGCTCCGGATTTACTGTGACCGCCATGAGCTCAGACCTTTTCGACTTCGGGCCGGCCCAGGATGCCGGACGGCAGGAAGATCAGCACGATCGCCAGGATCGAGAAGGCGGCGACGTCCTTGTAGTCGATGGAGAAATAGGCCGACCACATGCTCTCGATGAAGCCGATCAAGAGGCCGCCGAGCACGGCGCCGGGCAACGAGCCGATGCCGCCGAGCACGGCCGCGGTGAAGGCCTTCACGCCGGGCACGAAGCCGTCCGAGAACACCACAACGCCGTAATACATCAGGAAAAGCGTGCCGGCGACGGCAGCAAGGGCTGCGCCCATGATGAAGGTGATCGAAATGGTGCGGTCGACGTCGATGCCGAGCAGCGCGGCCATCTTGCGGTCCTGCTCGCAGGCGCGCTGCGCCCGGCCCAGCGCCGTCCTGTTGACCAGGTACCAGAACAGCGCCAGCAGCACCACCGTGACCAGCACGATAATGATCTGCTTCAGCGACACGCTAACGCCCGCGAACGTGTAGACCTGGCTGACCAGCGGCGGGATCGGCTTGTTGCGTGGGCCTTGCG
>NZ_RZOT01000908.1:0-1072 GCF_003999085.1 Mesorhizobium sp. M4A.F.Ca.ET.090.04.2.1 | reverse complement strand
CCTGAACCGCAGCCTCTTGACGCCGGCCCGCCTATGGCCAGGCCGCCAGTGCCGTCGTCAGCACCAGTGTCGCCGCGAAAATCAGGTTGATGATCCGCGAGGCCAGCGGCCGCCGCAGGAAGCGGGCGAAGGCCGCACCGGCGAGAAGCCACAGCACGTGGATGGCGACGATCATCAGCGCGAGCACCACGAGCCTGGTCGAAATTCCGAGATCGGCGACGCCCGACGAAGCGCCGGCGAAGACCGCGGCGATCGCCACATAGGCTTTCGGATTGGCGACCGCGAGCAGGAACCCACCGGCGAATGTCGGAGGCGCCATCCCGCTCTCGCGCGCCGCCAGTGGCGGCGCCGTCGCGATCCTGTAGGCCAGATAGAGGATGTAGGCGGCGGATGCGATCGCCAGCACCGGCGCCATGCCCGGCAGCGAGGCAAAGATCGCCATCACGCCGGACGCCACCACCAGAAGCACCATCGTGGTGCCGAGGATGATGCCCGACGTATAGCGCAGCGAATGGCGCAGGCCGAAGGCGGAGCCGATGGCGGTGACGCTGATGGTCGCCGGCCCCGGACTGCCCATCACCACGGTGGCGGCAAACACCAGCGCCAGCACCTGCTGCCATGGCTGCGTGAGGGACAAGAACCCAGCCATACGCCTTTCCCGCATCCTGTCGCGATGCGGGAACGCTATGCGCAAGCGGCATCCCCGTCTTGAACGATCGTGCAACAGCGGGCGAAACACCGCCGGCCCTGCGGCGCTAGGCGCTGGCCCGGTCCAGCGCCGCGATGTCGTCGGCATCGAGCATCAGCGATGCCGCCCGCACCAGGCCGTCCATCTGGGCGAGCGTCGTGGCGCTGGCGATCGGCGCCGCGATGCCCGGCCGCGCCATCACCCAGGCCAGAGCCACCTCCGCTTGCCTGGCCGAATGCCTTGCCGATACCGAATCGAGCGCGGCGAGGACGCGCATGCCGCGCTCGTTGAGGTAGCTGGCGACATCCTCGCCCCGCTCGCTCTGGCCGAGATCGGCCTTGCCGCGGTATTTGCCGCTCAAGAATCCCTTGGCGAGACCGAAAT
>NZ_RZOT01000907.1:0-1073 GCF_003999085.1 Mesorhizobium sp. M4A.F.Ca.ET.090.04.2.1 | reverse complement strand
ATTCCAAGCAGCTCGTCTATCAGTACCTCCCGTCGCGCTACGGCATGAACCCGCGCGACCTGCGCCGCGCCGATGCGATCGAAGCGGTCGTCGGCCAGGGCGCCAAGCCCGGCGGCGGCGGCATGCTGCTTGGCCAGAAGATCTCCGACCGCGTCGCCGAGATGCGCACGCTGCCCAAGGGCATCGACCAGCGCTCGGCGTCGCGCCATCCCGACTGGACCGGGCCCGACGACCTCGAGATCAAGATCCTCGAACTGCGCGAGATCACCGACTGGGAAAAGCCGATCTACGTCAAGGTCGGCGGCGCCCGCCCCTACTACGACACCGCGCTCGCGGTGAAGGCCGGCGCCGACGTCGTCGTGGTCGACGGCATGCAGGGCGGCACGGCCGCGACGCAGGAAGTGTTCATCGAGAATGTCGGCCAGCCGACGCTTGCCTGCATCAGGCCGGCGGTGCAGGCGCTGCAGGACCTCGGCATGCATCGCAAGGTGCAGCTCATCGTCTCCGGCGGTATCCGCAACGGCGCCGACGTCGCCAAGGCGCTCGCGCTCGGCGTCGACGCGGTATCGATCGGCACGGCGGCGCTGGTTGCGCTTGGCGACAACGATCCCCGCTGGGAGGCGGAGTACAATGCGCTCGGCTCCACCGCCGGCGCCTATGACGACTGGCACGAAGGCCGCGACCCGGCCGGCATCACCACGCAAGATCCGGAGCTGATGAAACGAGTCGACCCGATCGCGGCCGGACGGCGGCTGGCGAATTACCTGAAAGTGATGACGCTGGAGGCGCAGACGATCGCGCGCGCCTGCGGCAAGAACAGCCTGCACAATCTCGAGCCCGAGGACCTCGTCGCGCTGACCATCGAAGCGGCCGCCATGGCGGGCGTGCCGCTTGCCGGCACCAACTGGATACCGGGCAAGAACGGCTTCTAATCAATGAAGGGCCAAGACCCAAATGCCTTGGGCCATGGCCGACAAAAAATGGGGAACTGGTGTGACTACTGATCTTGCAGAATTCGCAAGGGCGAAAAACGTCAAATATTTCATGATCTCCTACACCGACCTGTTTAGCGG
>NZ_RZOT01000906.1:0-1075 GCF_003999085.1 Mesorhizobium sp. M4A.F.Ca.ET.090.04.2.1 | reverse complement strand
ACATGGCGGTCAGGTTGAGGTCGTGCAGGATGGCCACCACGCCGCCGCCGCGCCTGGCGAAGTCGCGGGCAATGTCCATGATGATCAGTTGGTGCTTGACGTCGAGGCTGGACACCGGCTCGTCGAGGAACAGGTAACGTGGCTTGCCGTCGAGCACCGGCGCCCAGACCTGGCAGAGCACGCGGGCAAGCTGCACGCGCTGCTGCTCGCCACCTGAAAGCTCCTGGTAGAAGCGTCCGGCAAAGCCGTCGAGATCGACGCGGGCCAGCGCCCGTTCGGGCAGTCGCGCGTCCTCGCCGGGCAGCACGCCGGAGCGTCCGCCGACAAGGCCGAGCCTGACGATCTCGCGCACCGTGAACGGAAACGACAATGTCGTCGCCTGCGGCAGCACGGCGCGATAGGTCGCCGCCTGCACCGGCTTCATCGCCGTGAGGTCGCGCCCGTTGAGCGCAATGCCGCCCGTATAGGCAAGCTCCCCCGACAGCGCCTTGAGGAAGGTCGTCTTGCCGGACCCGTTGGGCCCGACGACGGCCGCGATCTCGCCCGGCGGCGCCACGAAGTCGACATGGGCGACGATGCTCCTGCCGCCGATCGCCACCGAGACATCGCGCGCTTCGATCATGCCAACCTCACAGGTCGATCACGCTGCGCTTGCGCAGCAGGATCCACAGGAAGAACGGCGCGCCGGCGACCGCCGTGACGATGCCGATCGGCAGTTCGGCGGGCGCTACGATGGTGCGGGCAACCGCGTCGGCCAGAAGCAAGAGCGAGCCGCCGAGCAAGGCCGACGCCGGCAGCAGGTAGCGATTGTCCGGTCCGATCAGCAGCCGCAGCAGATGCGGCACGACGATGCCGACAAAGCCGATGCCGCCGCTTGCCGCCACCGATGCGCCGACCGCCGCCGAGACGCCGATGATGGCCGTGTATTTCAGCCGCTGCACCGGAATGCCCAAATGGCCGGCGGTGGCTTCGCCCAGCGCCAGCGCGTTGAGGCCGCGCGCCAGGAACGGCATTGACGACAGCGCCAGAACGATGACGGGCCCGACGGAGCCGATCTTTTGCCAGGTCGCCCCGG
>NZ_RZOT01000905.1:0-1078 GCF_003999085.1 Mesorhizobium sp. M4A.F.Ca.ET.090.04.2.1 | reverse complement strand
GTCCTGTTCACGATCGCTGCCGCCGGCTTCACCGCGGCCAGCGCGCTGGCCGCGGTGAAGCCGGCGGCAGCGATCGTGAACAGGACCCGCGTCGACAGCATCCGGCTGAGGAAACCGGACAGCGGGATCATCACCACCTCGGCGATCAGATAGGCCGTCTGCACCCACGGGATCTCGTCCGAGCTGGCGCTCAAGCCCGCCTGGATCTCGGCCAGCGAGGCCGAGACGATCTGGATGTCCAGGATCGCCATGAACATGCCGAACACCATCGCCAGGAAGGCGATGACGCGGCGAACCGGCATATGGTCGGCCGGCAGGGCGGGTGCCGCCAGCCGTGCCGGTATCGATCCTGCGGTGACGGTTGCGGTTGCCATGTCATGGCCTCCCTGCAGCAATTCCGGGAAAGGCGCGCGGCGGCTTTCCGTTCGGAATTGCGTCAAAACAAATACTTGGGCTGGCTGGGCGGCCCGGCGCTCGACAAGCCGCCGGGCCGCCCCCCAAAAGTGCCTAGTTGGCCGTCGCGGCCGGCGCGGTACGGCTGTCGGCGGCGACGATGACGCTCAGGCCGGCGCGCAGCTTGCCGGTCTTCAGGACGTCGGCTGGCACGTCGATGCGGACCGGAACGCGCTGCACCACCTTGGTGAAGTTGCCGGTGGCGTTTTCCGGCGGCAGCAGCGAGAACACCGCACCCGAAGCCGGCGCCAGCGACGAGACCGTGCCTTCGAAACTCTGGCCGTCGATCGCGTCGACCGTGATGCGGACCTTCTCGCCGGCCACCAGATGGCCGAGCTGCGTCTCCTTGAAGTTGCCGACGATGTAGAGCTTGTCCATCGGCACGACGACGGCGAGCTTCTGGCCGGGGCTGACGAGGTCGCCCTGCTCGACCGAGCGGTTGCCGACGACGCCGTCATAGGGCGCCTTGAGGACCGTGAAGGACAGATCGCGCGCGGCCTTGTCGCGGCCGAGCTGCAGCGAAGCCAGGGTGCTTGCCGACTCCGCGCGCTGCGCCTCGAGCACCCCAATATTGGCTTGGGCAGCGGCGATCTGCGCATCGGCGCCGACGAGCGCCGCCTTGGCC
>NZ_RZOT01000904.1:0-1085 GCF_003999085.1 Mesorhizobium sp. M4A.F.Ca.ET.090.04.2.1 | reverse complement strand
GGGCTCTGCATGGAACCATGGTGCGTGGACTTATCGGGGATCGCCGCGACCTTCTCGTCGGTGACATCGAGTGCGGGCTCGCCAAGCGCCACGACCGACGGCGTCGAGCCGAGCTTCATCGGTTCGGGCGCGAGCCGGATGATGGAGGGCGTCGTGGTCGACGCGCCCAACACGACAATGGACGAAGCCTGGGCGCCGCCGGTAATTGCCGACAGGCCGACGCCAAGCGCTGCAAGGACACGCATCGACACCATGATAGTTTCCCCTGGCCCAACAAACCGGCACCATATTCCCACGGGATTGATGCCTGCTTGCGCGGAAACATAGCATTTTAGGGATTGATAATTCGCCAACGCCCGCACTTGCCCGCCGAACGCCGCCGTATTACGCAGCCCCGCATCCAAAGAGGTGACGACAATTGGCTGAGATAGTTGCCGCCGGCGAGGCGATGGAGCGGGCGCTGGCGCTGCTCGAGGGCGGCGACGTCGTCGCCATTCCGACCGAGACTGTCTACGGGCTGGCCGGCGACGCCACCAGCGGCATCGGCGTTGCCCGCATCTTCGAGGCCAAGGGCCGGCCGCGCTTCAACCCGCTGATCGCCCACGTCGCCGATCTCGCCATGGCCGAGCGCATCGCGCTCTTCGACCCGCTGTCGAGAAAGCTGGCCGCGGCCTTCTGGCCGGGTCCGCTGACGCTGGTGCTGCCGCAGCGCCCCGGAAATGGCATTCATCCGCTGGTCACGGCAGGGCTGGACACCATTGCGTTGCGCATGCCCAAGGGGTTCGGCGGCGAGCTGATCGCCAGGCTCGGTCATCCGCTCGCCGCGCCCAGCGCCAATTCTTCCGGCAGGATCAGCGCCACCACCGCCGGCGCCGTGGCTGCCGATTTAGGCGACAGGATCAGGCTGGTGGTCGATGGCGGGGCGACGCCGGTCGGCCTGGAATCGACCATCGTCAAGGCCGAGGGCGAGACCGTGCGGCTGCTGCGGCCGGGTGGCATCGCTGCGGCCGAGATCGAGGCCGTCGCCGGCAAACCGCTGCTGCGCGGCGTGGCTGCCGGCATCGAGGCGCCCGGCATGCTCGCCT
>NZ_RZOT01000903.1:0-1103 GCF_003999085.1 Mesorhizobium sp. M4A.F.Ca.ET.090.04.2.1 | reverse complement strand
GCCGTGGGAAGAGGACCCGACGGCGGCGGTGATCTGCGACCTCGTCCATCAGGATGGCCGCTCGGTCGAGTTCACGCCGCGCAACGTGTTGAAGCGCGTGCTCGCGGCTTACGCCGATCGCGGGCTGAGGCCAGTTGTGGCGCCCGAGATCGAATTCTACCTGGTGCGCAAGAATCCCGACCCGGACTATCCGCTGACGCCGCCGGTCGGGCGCTCGGGACGGCCGATCGGCGGCGGCGCCGGCTATTCGATCGCCGGCGTCAACGAGTTCGACGAGCTGATCGACGACATCTACCATTTTTCCGAAGGGCAAGGCCTGGAGATCGACACGCTGATCCACGAGGAGGGCGCCGGCCAGCTCGAGATCAATTTGCGCCACGGCGATCCGATCGAGCTCGCCGACCAGGTGTTCATGTTCAAGCGCACCATCCGCGAGGCGGCGCTGAAGCACGAGATTTACGCCACCTTCATGGCCAAGCCCATCCAGGGCCAGCCCGGATCGGCCATGCACATCCACCAATCGATCGTCGACAGGAAGACCGGGAGGAACGTGTTCTCGGCCGAGGACGGCTCGGAGACGGAGGATTTCTTCCACTTCATTGGCGGCATGCAGAAGCATGTGCCGAACGCGCTGGTGATGTTCGCGCCCTATGTCAATTCCTACCGGCGGCTGACGCAGGCGGCATCGGCACCGGTCAACAACAAATGGGGCTACGATAACCGCACCACGGCCTTCCGCGTGCCGCGTTCGGATCCGGCGGCGCGGCGTGTCGAAAACCGCATTCCGTCCTCGGACGCAAACCCCTACCTGGCGCTGGCGGCATCGCTCGCCTGCGGCCTGGTCGGCATGATCAACAAGGTCAAGGCCGAGCCTCCGGTGCTGACCACCGCCAACGCCGATGAGATCGACCTGCCGCGCAGCCTGCTCGAAGCCGTCGACCTGTTCGAAGGCGACGAGGAACTCTGCGCGATCCTCGGCAAGTCGTTCACCGCCACCTATGCGGCGATCAAGCGGGCTGAGTTCGAGACCTTCATGGAAGTGATCAGCCCGTGGGAGCGGGAGTATTTGTTGCTGAATGTTTAGGGGAGTAGGGGTGTAGGGG
>NZ_RZOT01000902.1:0-1118 GCF_003999085.1 Mesorhizobium sp. M4A.F.Ca.ET.090.04.2.1 | reverse complement strand
TGCCGACTCTGCTATTGCAGCAGGTGCGGTGGCGGACGAGAGACCGGAGCATCTTTGGGCCTTGAAGCCCGTGGGAGAGCGAGGGTCTTCGTCCGCCGTTCCATCGACCCCGAACAGTCGCCTGGGCCGCAAGCGAAGCCCGATTAGGCAAGGATGGGATAGGATGGAAATCGTTGTTGGCATCGACGTTTCGAAGGATCGGCTGGATGTGCATGTTTTGCCGTCCGGTGAAGCGTTTTCGGTTGGTAACGACCATGCCGGGGTGGAGGAGCTGGCTCGACGTCTTGCAGCCTTTTCTCCGACGGCAATCGGATTGGAGGCTACGGGAGGCTACGAGCAACTGGCGGTCGCCACTTTGGCGAGCGCCGGCCTTTCGGTTGTCGTGGTCAATCCAGCGCAGATCCGGGCCTATGCCAATGCGCTCGGCAAGCGGGCCAAGACCGATCCGATCGACGCTGCCGTCATCGCAGCCTTCATAGCTGCGACCAAGCCGGAACTGCGGCCGCTGCGCGATGCCGAGACCAGGACGTTGGCCGATCTCGTCACGCGCCGGCGCCAGATCGTGCAGATGATCGTGGCCGAAGAGAACCGCGCCCGCACGGTCAACGCAAGACAGGCGCAAAAGAGCATCAAGCGCCTGCTCGCCGCGCTCAGGCGTGAGTTGGAAAGCCTCGATGCCGACCTGGACGATCATATCCGCAAGTCGCCGCTCTGGCGGGTCCGGGAAAAACTGCTGTCCTCCGTGCCAGGCATCGGTCCCACCGTTGCCCGCACCATGATCGCCGAGATGCCGGAGTTGGGCAGCCTCGACCGGCGCCAGATCGCAGCGCTTGCAGGTCTCGCACCATGGACGAGGCAGTCCGGCACATGGCGTGGCAAGAGCTTCATCGGCGGCGGCAGGAGCCGCGTGCGCGCCGTCCTCTTCATGGCTGCCCTCGTCGCCATACGCCACAATCCGGTCCTCAAGGCCTTTCGCGACCGCCTCGTCGAGGTTGGCAAGCCGAAGATCGTCGCCGTCGTGGCCGTCATGCGAAAGCTGCTGACCATTCTCAACGCCATCATCCGCGACCAAAAACCATGGCAAACAGCTTGACAGCCAAGACAGTCGCTCTCCCCGT
>NZ_RZOT01000901.1:0-1124 GCF_003999085.1 Mesorhizobium sp. M4A.F.Ca.ET.090.04.2.1 | reverse complement strand
CCACAGGAAGATACGTCGCGGCGCTTGCGACGAAGCAGCGCCCCTCGAAAGCGTAGTGCCGGGAAGCAAGCTGGTGCGCCGACGGCATGTCCGGCCAAAGGGCAACATGAATCTGCTCGTCCTCGGCGTGCAGGGCCTGGCGGATGATGGGGTGGAAATGCTCCCAGCATACCATCGCGCCGACCCGCCCGGCCGCCGTTTCGTTCACGCGCAGGCCGTCCGCATCGCCCGGCGTCCAGACCAGGCGTTCGGTGTGGGTTGGAGTGAGCTTGCGGTGAACGGATACGATCGATCCATCTGCGTCGATCGTAAGCGCGCTGTTGTAAAGCAGCGCGGCGCTCGGCCGAGCGCGCTCATTGAGGCCGATCACCACGCACACCCCATTGTCACGCGCGGCGTCGCAAAGGGCCTGGACGTGAGGGCCGGGAACGGTGGCGCTTGCGGCCACCAGCTTCTGGAACCAGTGCCGCGCCTCCGGATCGTTCCAGCCGGCTAACCCGAAAACCCAGGCCGGATAGCCCCCGAGCCAGGTTTCGGGAAACACTACGAGATCGGCGCCTTGTGCCGCTGCGGCCTCAATCTCCGCTTTCGCAGTGGCGATGCCCGCGTCGAGATCGAGAAGGTGCGGGGGCCTCTGGCTGATGTAGATGCGCGTCATATTCTACCACCCCGTCAGCACGCGGACCGTGACCCAGACCCAGGCAAGAGCGAAAGTCGACAAGGCGGCGAAGTCGCCGACGCTTGCAACCTTGTATCGCTGCGGAAAATCCGGCCACCAGCCCATCGCACCCGTCGAGATGACGGTATAGAAGCCGGTGACCAGCAACACCAAAGACGCATAAGAGTCGACGACGCCTGTCGCCTCCGCGGCGAGGAAGATGCCGCCGAGCACCAAAGCGTCGACGTGGCCCTGCCGCAGCCGCGCGAAGTTTCTGATGTATGCCCAGCCTGCCGGGCGCTCGAGCGACAGATACATGAGGATACCGGAGCAGCCTCCCATCGACAGCAGCAGCAGGCCGCCTTTGCCAAGAATGCCCATTTCTATTCCGCAGCCAGGTTCTTGCGACGCCACGCGCCGATGTAGATCACAGCCAGCGCGGCAACGACCGCAAAGACCCAGATCG
>NZ_RZOT01000900.1:0-1125 GCF_003999085.1 Mesorhizobium sp. M4A.F.Ca.ET.090.04.2.1 | reverse complement strand
CCTGAGCACCGGCGACAAGGTGCAGTGGACGACGAGCGGAACCCATGACCGCGTGCTGATCGAAAACGTCAGCAACGCCGATGGCGTTTCCGGCAACGACAACAACACCTTCGATATCGGCGGGTTCAGCTTGAGCAGCCCCAACGCCGCGAGCGCCGTGGTCGGCACGGCTGTCCACTTCGAGGACGACGGACCGCTTAATAACGCGGCCACGGTGAACGTAAACGTTGATGAGGACGAGTTGACGGGTCTGTCGACGGGCATTACGGACAACGACGCGACGACCACGGTAGCGGCGTTTACCGGTGCGCAGATTGCGGGCCTGGTGAATGCAGGCGCCGACCAACCGGTGACGGTGTCGCTCAATCCGTTGATCGACAACGTGGACACGGGGCTGGACTCGAAAGGATCCAGCATCCTGTTCGACTTCGTTGATGCAACGCACGTGAACGGCGTGGCGGACGGGCGGACGGTGTTCACGCTGGTGCAGACGGCGGGTGCTGACACGAAGCTGGGCACGGCCGACGACGCATTCACCTTCACGCTGCTCGATCAGATCGACCACACGCCGCTGGCGACCGGCGGGGGCGACGCGGAGACGATCGCGCTGAGCTTGGCGTCGGTGTTCGCAGCGACCGACTTTGACGGCGACAGCGTGGTGATCGACGCCGGAGCGTCGGTCACGATCGAGAACGACGTGCCGACCATCGGGCTTATCAGCGACGGGCTGGTGGACTTCGCTTCCGGCAGCAGCAAGACCAACACGCTCAGCGGGGTGGTCGGGGCGGATGAACCGGCAACCTATAGCATCACGAGCTCCCCAGCGACCGTGACGATATTGGACGGCACATCCTCGCAGGTAACACTGCTCAGGGACCTTACGAACAGCAACACCGTCGCTACCTACTTCAAGGATGTTGATAGTAGCGGCACACACAACGCCGGAGACATCGATTTCTTCAAGCTGACCCTGTCGGGCGGCAACTACACCTTCGATGTTCTCGAGAATCCTCCGCCCGCGGAGGTGAATTTCAGCTTCGCCGGGGCACCCTCCGGCAGCAACCTGTTCATGATGTTCGGCAATCCGGCCTCCACCCAGATCGTGGTGATCGGGAAGGACCCGCT
>NZ_RZOT01000008.1:0-30925 GCF_003999085.1 Mesorhizobium sp. M4A.F.Ca.ET.090.04.2.1 | reverse complement strand
TCATTGGTGGGGAGGCAGGCTCGTCCTCCAACAGTTGCCGCAGTTCCCCTGGCTCGAACGCCATCATTGGTGGGGAGGCAGGTTCGTCCTCCAACAGTTGCCGCAGTTCCCCTGGCTCGAACGCCATCATTGGTGGGGAGGCAGGCTCGTCTTCCAACAGTTGCCGCAGTTCCCCTGGCTCGAATGCCATCATCGGTGGGGAGGCGGGTTCATCCTCCAGCAGCTGCCGCGGCTCTTCCTCGTGCGGCAAGCGCCTCCTTAGCCGGTCTTGCAGCGCCTGCCGATCGGCAACGAGGTTGTCGAGGGGCAGCGGCTCGTGGTCTGGCCGCTGCCCTTTCACCAATCGTTCAACCAGCGCCCACGTGCCCTCCAGGACAAATACGCCGCAATCATAATGGTTCGTCTGTCTGGCCATGGGGGCTGGCGCCAAGGTGGCATTCAGCAGTCCTGCGAGCTGTTTTGCAGGCACGTCGTTATATCCCTCTCGCTGGAGGGAGTCGTAGTGATAGGCGAACCGCCTTTCCGGGTCGCGGCGATCAACGAGCAGCAGCGACCAATGGGTGCCGGGGCTAGTAGCCGTGCCATTATTCACTGGCAAGAACAGGAAGTCGGCTGTGGCGTTGTTTTGATTATAGATGGACTGCAATATGCCTCGAGCGTCTTGCGGCGACGTGTGTCGCAGTAGATGGGATACGGAAGGATCCACCAGCCGAGTCCGGGCAGCGAGCGCCGGATTGATCCCCTGCAGTTGCCCCTCCAGCAAATTGTAATCTCTCTGGATATGGGCGTCGCTCAGCCATTCGGCGGCGCCGAGCACCCGCCCCGTTGCAACGTTGGACGGGGCTGTCGGATCGAGCGCCCCGATCTGAGCCCCAGAGGAACTGGTAGTCAGTGTGGTCACATCAACCAGTGGAAGGCCGCGGTAGGTGCCTGGCAGCCTAGCGGTTGCTGGCGAGGCGGGTTGGGGAGCTCTTGCCGGTGCCGCTGGCCCAGCTTCAGCAGCGGCCCCAACGCGCCTGGTGACTGCGTCTGCCGGATGAGCAGAAAGGACAGTTTCGCGCCCGAGCACAATGCGCGGCAGGATATCCCGGAGGTGAGCCAATGCAGAACTGATACTTAGCCTATTACCATAGGAGACAGCCTTGAAGCTCTCAACATCTTTATCCAGCGATTTGTCGTGAATCCGAGCCGCAATCCCAAGCTTGTTATTTTGACGCAGGTACTGACTAAAATGTCTAAGAAAATTTGTATAGCCGCCCACGGTATCTGGATTCCGTCCGGTCGCAGGCGCTGCCAGGTACTCCTTGGTCGAAGCGGCTCTGTAATTTCTAATGAGCTCGGCATCGTCAGGATAGGGGATCACGACAGGGCGAGCCATAATCTGGGCTCCGCCTGTCGACTTCTTGAGGTAACGCAGTGCGCCAGCCACGGTGGAGGAACCACCCGTACTCTCGTACTCCTTGAGATCCTGATCCAGCGACGAATGGTAAAGCCGAGCAGCAAACCCTGGCTTGTTGTTTTGAAGGAGCCACCGACTAAAGCCGAAAAGAGAATTTACATTGTAAGTGACCGTGTTCGCTTTGGCCTTACCCGCGTGGAATGCTGCCCTCAGCCCTTCGATAGCGGTCGCATCGTTGGAATAGACAGGACGCTTGTCGGCACCGTCGGGGACTACAATTGGACGATCCGGCTGCACTGTCGAGGGCATCGACCCACCACCTCCGGGATGCGGTGCTGGGGTGGATTCGTGCTCATCCCTCTGCCTGACGAGCTGCGCCTCACATTCCGGTGTAGCCGCCTTATGAGGATCCTGCATCGGTTCGATCCCCTCCATCTCCTGCTGCAACCAAGCCAAAGCTTGGCGAGCGGCCTGCGCGGCTTCATCAACCGCGGAGGATGTCTCCACACCTCTGGCGGACGCCGGCAGAGCCTGCTCCGCCCGCCGTCGAAAGAGCTCTGGCGAGGCGGATTTCTCCGCCCACAATCTGGGCTGCGTAGCGAGTCCCCGTCCAGATTTATGTGGCACCGCCTCGCTTGGCAGCGGGCTGCTCCTGTCCCGTGCAGCTACCAGCTCCTCCGGGGCGCCCTGGTCGCCGTGGCGCCAGTTCAAGTGAGGGACGGCCTCTCCAAAGTCGGGCGCTTGGTGTTGGTGCGCGGTTGGGGCGAGAGACAATGGTAGATCGGTGCCCTCCTTATAACCTACCGGCAGGAGCTCCTCTGGCCAATCGAATCCCTGCTGTGGTGCGGTATGCTGAGCAGCGTCGCCACGGGGACGAGCCTCCATGCTGACCGCGTTTTCCAGATGATTCCCGAGTATAACGCGCGGCGGGTTCTTGCGGAGATAAACCAGCGCAGATTCGATCGGAGCTCCACCATTAGAGGAGGCGGCCTTGTAGCTCTCAACATCTTTATCCAGCGATTTATCGTAAATGCGACCCGCAATTCCGAGCTTGTCATTTTGACGTAGGTAATGACTGAAATGGTTAAGAGCAGTTGCGTAGCCGCTCGCGGATCTGAAATGTCTGGTGAGCGCGGCGTCGTCAGGATGGGGGTTCAGGACAGCGCGACCCACAATCGGGCCGGCTCCGCCCATCGACTTCATCAATTGACGCAGTGCGCCAGCCACGGTGGAGGAACCACCCCTACTCTCGTACTCCTCGAGATCCTGGCTCAGCGACGGATGGTAAAGCCGAGCAGCAAGCCCTGGCTTGTTGTTTTGAAAGAGCCAACGACTAAAGCCGAAAAGAGAATTTGTGCTGCGAGTGACCGTGTCCGGCCTGGCTTTACCCGCAAGGAGTGCTGACTTCAGCCCTTCGATGGCGGTGGCATCGTTGGAATAAACAGGACGCTTGTCGGCACCGTCGGGGACCACAATTGGACGATCCGGCTGCACTGTCGAGGGCATCGACCCGTCGAGATGCGGTGCTGGGGTGTATTCGTGCTCGTCCCCCTGCATCACAAGTTGCGCCTCCCGTTCCGATGTACCCACCTGATGGGTGGGGAGTTGCATCATCACGCGAGCGCCTGAGTTGCCAACCTCACCTGGTTGCCGCTCAGTGACAGCATGCTGCAGATTGCTTTGGATCCTCTGCCTCTTCGTTGGTCTCAACTCACCTTTACCATGCGAGCCATTGACGAGGACCTCCTCGCCTGGCGCACCCATCAACTCGTCCGCCGCCTGCAGTTCGCCCAAGTGCTGCTCAAAACCGGCTTGGCCGGCCTGTCCGCTTGCTCGTGCGGTACGGCGTGCTGCACCTGCAGCCAAGCTGCCACGATGAATGTCTAGTTTGTACGGGTGCACGCTATCCTCACTTCCACAGATCACATGAGCAACCTACTCAGGCAAGCTTTCGAGAGGCTGACGAGGTCCGCCGCCGCGGAAGGCGAAGGCTGGTTTTCTGCTCAGCGGTTGACGGCCTCGCGTGTTGCGGCCGCGCCGGGTATCACGCCAATCAATCTGAATAGTCGATGCGTCAAACGAACCAGGATGGGATTTTCGTAGCGGGGCTGCTCTACTCACTCTTGTCCTGAGGGCAGAATTCAACCATATCGCCGAGCAACTGGATGCCGATTGGATACCCGATCCGGAAAGCTTCAGCTCCTATGTGACGCGATGATGAGGCCTGGTCTCGCAGCGGCATGCGTTCCGAGAGATGCTGCACCAGGTACGAGGCGACCTTATCCAACAAGGCACCACTTGCGCTGTTTTGTGGAGACGAGCGTCGGCATGCATCCATGCGGGTGCTTGAGTGGTGAAGACTCTGAACGACGGTTCCTATGGCGCTGCCGGCGCAATCAGCTGCTTGGGGACGCGTGACGCAGATCAAAGCTCCCCTTGCCGAGCACGGAGCAGGCGAGTGAGAGAGCAGATGAATAGGCGTGTCGCCAATATTTTCGCATTGCTCTAATCGATTATAGTTGTGAGGAGCAATTTGAGACCATTTACTTGCGGCTCAAGTCACCCATAAAAGAAGGCAAGCACCGATTCGGTAGCTTATCCCCTGTCTTTCGCGTACTCGCGGCCGTGGCGCCGGGTGAACGATTGAAGACCGCCGGTCTCACTCGCAGGTGGGTGCCAGGGCGTGGGGCGGTTGGCAAGCCACAGGAGTAGGACAATGTCGAAGGATTCGGGTAAGGGCGATAATCACGGCGGCGGACCGGGCAAGATCGAGATCACGGTGGTGGTGAACGGCCAGCCCACGCAGGTCGAAGCCAATCCCAACCAGCCGCTTCACGTCATTCGTACCAAAGCCCTTGAGAACACGCAGAATGTCGCCCAACCAGCCGAGAATTGGGAATTCAAGGATGAGGCCGGCAACTTGCTCGACGTCGACAAGAAGCTTGGCGATTTCGGTTTCCCGAATACTGTGACCCTGTTCCTCAGCCTGAAGGCGGGCGTCGCAGGTGCCTAAACCCCAAAGTGTGGATCCGGAGGTCTCCCGAGCGAAGTTTGATCGGGAGATCGGCCGGTTCCGGCCATATGCTGATGTCTATCGGGCTCAGGGCTGCTTCTTGATCGAGGCGACTTTTCCGCGCGCTTTCTTCATTTTCGCCAGCCCCAAGTTAAAGCCACGGGTGGTCAGCGCAGCGAGCGAGGTCGACTTCACCGACTACGACTTAAGACCACCGTCCGTGGTCTTCGTCGATCCGTTTACGCGTGATCCGATTGCCCGGAAAGATCTATACCTGAAAATGCTTAGACGTCCGCCGCTGCCCGGAACGCCGCCGGAGATGATAGGAGCTCTCATCCAGCAGAACGCCGTGCCGCTGACGGACTTCATCCAGGCCAACAGTCCCGAGGACGAACCATTCCTGTGCATGGCGGGCGTCCGGGAATACCACGACAATCCAGCCCATTCAGGTGATCCATGGCTACTTCATCGGGGTTCTGGCGAAGGCTGTTTGGCCTTCATCCTGGACAAGATCATCAAGTACGGAATCGTTCCTATAGAGCAGTTGCAGATTCAACTCCAACCGACAATCGTAGGAATGGTGGTATCCCCTCAGGCGATACAAGAATGACTGGTTTGAGAGATGTAACGATCGTGACTCTCCCGCGCGGCTGCATCTCGACCACGCATGGGCATCTGCGCTCAGTTGGTCGCGAGGGCAATGAGGGGATGGCACTTTGGGTCGGCGTTCAGGAAGACCGGCACTTTGCCGTAACAGAGACGGTTATCCCGGCGCAGCGTCACATTCGAACAAACGATGGCGTTTGCGTGATCGTTGCGGCCGAAGAACTGCACCGGCTCAATGTCTGGCTCTACAAAAGCGGCCTGAAACTCTTGGCCCAGATTCACAGCCATCCGGGCCGCGCCTACCATTCGACGACGGACGACGCTTATGCGGTTGCTACCACGGTTGGGTGTCTGTCGCTGGTGGTGCCGAATTTCGCCCGCGAGCCTTTCGATTTTGCTCGGGTCGCCGCCTATCGGCTTGACGAAAAGGCCAAATGGAATGCGCTCCCTCCCGCGGCACTGTCGCGAATGATCATGATATCGAGTTGAACAATGGCATTCGCTAACTTCATCGATCGCGCCGCCACGGCGGCATCTCAGGTCCTGGCCGATTTTCATCTGGGAGACTTCAAAGCAGCTCTTGAAAAGCAGGTCGTGGCAGTCGCCTTCGACCATCAGGCCGCTTCCTGCGCCGAAGGCCAGGCGACATTAGATCTTGCGGTGAGATTGCTCGCTAGGCTCTACCCGGTTCTGGCGATACTCCCGCTGGACAGCGCGGCGAGCTCTCAAGCCCAAGCGCTGGAGCGCTTGGCAAAGTCGATCAATCCAAAAGTCGGCATCCGGCGTTCCGGCAAGTCTGCCACCGTCTGCGTCGTTGCAGGGGTAACGCGCCCATCACTCCGGTGCCCGATCTTTTTCGTGGGATCGGACGGTTGGGCGGCAAAGCTGTCGCGTACGGACCCGGTGGGCTCTGGCCCAAGTCTGCTGCCTTATGGAGCTGGCGCCGCCAGTTGCTTCGGCGCCGCCAACGTCTTTCGAACTATCTTCGCCGCCCAGTTGACCGGCGCCGAGTTGGACGAAACCATCGACCTCTCGCTATGCAGCTACGACAAGACCAAAGCCGGGGAGGCTGGCCCGATCGACTTTCCAGTCGACCTTGGCGAAACCCACCTCGTTGGGCTCGGTGCGATAGGCCATGGCTCGCTTTGGGCGCTAGCGAGACAACCCGATCTCAAGGGTCGTCTGCATGTAATCGATCACGAAGCGATCGAACTCTCAAACCTGCAGCGCTACGCATTGGCCGGCCAGGCGGAGATTGGTATGTCCAAGGCGGTTCTTGCAGCCACCGCCCTTAGATCGACTGCCCTTGAGGTCGAGGCGCACCCTCTGACGTGGGCAGAATATGTTGCGCGCCGGGGCAATTGGGTCTTCGACCAAGTGGGTGTGGCGCTTGACACCGCCGCCGACCGTCTGGCTGTCCAAGGTGCACTGCCGCGATGGATCGCAAACGCTTGGACGCAGGAGCACGATCTCGGTATCTCCCGGCATGGTTTCGATGACGGCCAGGCTTGCCTTTGTTGCATGTACCTGCCATCCGGAAAATCCAAGGACGAGCACCAGCTGATTGCCGAGGAACTCGGAATACCGGAAGCACACGAGCAGGTGAAAACGCTCCTGCAGACCAATGCCGGAGTTCCCAACGACTTTGTAGTTCGCGTGGCTACAGCGATGGCTGTGCCGTTTGAACCGCTAGCCCCGTTTGTCGGCCAGCCCCTGCGCTCCTTTTATCAGCAGGCTATCTGCGGCGGTCTGGTGTTCCAGCTTAGCGAAGGAAGTCGCCGCGTTCGAACTGTCGTTCCGATGGCCTTTCAGTCGGTGCTTGCCGGGATTATGCTTGCCGCGGATTTGGTCAAACATAGTGCGGGGTTTCCCATGAGCCCGACGACGAGCACTCGGGTGAATCTTCTGCGCCCCCTTGGCTCTCACTTGCACGATCCGAAGGCCAAGGACTCCAGCGGCCGCTGCATCTGTAGCGACGACGATTTCATTGCCGCTTACAGGCGCAAATACGGCGAGCCCGTTGATCAGGTAAGCGATGTCTCGGCCGCCTAAGCAGACGCGCACCTCTCCGTGGACGCAGGGGGCGCGGCTTGTGGGCGTGACCATGGGCGCCATTATGACACGCTTGGCCCGCTCCTTTGCCCGCCTATCGTCCTCCGCGCATGATCCCTGACACCTCCTTGCCGACGTGATGATCCAGCACCAGCCGCCATGGCACCAGAGGCTGGTCAAACCTCCGTTGTTGGCCGGTTTGGACAGTGCTGCATCAGGTCTCGACCGACGTCTCGACAGTCAGGGCTGCTTCGACGGGTGTGAAGATGTCAACATCGACCCCAGGCGCCCGAATCGTCACAATCAGGGCGTACCGAGCCAGAGCGTCGACGCGTTCCAGGTAAGGCTTCTCCTTCCACCAGCCCCCGACCGGGAACACGCCGATCGCGTCACGCTCGGCGAGATCGGCGGCGCTGCCCGACCAGAAATCGGCGTGCAACGAGCCGCGATCGCGGAAGGTGCCGAGCAGCCACTCTTCTCCGCCTCCAGCAGGCGCCCCTTCCTCCTCGTCCCGAGCGGCCTGATTGATGCGGGCTCGGAATTCGTCGACTGTCTCGGTCGCTGACTTTACTCTGAACCGAAGACCATGGGACGCGTAACGATGCCGGCGGGTCCATCCGCGTTCACCGGGGTTGGGTTCGATGAAATAGGACAGCGTGACGCGGAGCTCGACCTGGGCAGCGCCGAGCGCCGCGAGCTGCTCCTTCGGCCAAGGCAGGCGATGCAGCTTCATGTCACGCGTTTTGGCAGCCGCGCCGCCCTCGCGCTGGAAAGGCTGAAGCTCATCTTCAACGATAAGCGTGAGGTCGTTCACCGTTGACAGAAGCGCGCGCCCAAGATCTGGCACGCCATAACCATAGCGCCGCACGAGCGCCTGGATCTCGCCCTTCGCTCCGTTGCACGCATCGATGCGTGCGCGCATCGCCGGAGTCCATTCGGCCGAGTGGACGATCAGGGCGCGAACCGTTTCAGGCCACAGCTCGGGGCGCGCTGATAGAATTAGTCCCGCCATCCGTGCGGCATGGGCCGTTGCCGCGCTCGTATCTCCGAGGGTGGTGAAGTGGCGCAGTTCGGGTCGATAGAAAGTGGTCAATATCTGCAGATCGTCGATCGGCTCGCCAGGCAACACACCGTCATGGGCGAGATTGCCGCCTTCGAAGACGACCTCGGGCTTCACCGGCCACTGCCTGTCCCAAACGACCGAAGTGCGACTGCGCGGCGAGAGCTCGCCGACCGGCGCGATCGGAGCGTAGCCCGCAAAGTCGGTGTCAATGATATCGACCTTTTCTGTGAAAGCGCCGACCGTCAGCGCATTCCAGGCCTGAGAAGGATCATCGACTGCTTCCAGATCGTTGCGCGTCAAATGCTCGGCCGGCATGAGGTCATCGCCGATGTTGCCGGCAGAGAGAACGATCAAGCGTCGCTGTTCCTCTTCGAAACAGAGTTGGTCGATAGCGGCAGACCACGATGTGGGCCTTCCACGCGCCGGACTGGCGCTTGTCACAGCCATTGCGATCGCGCGGCGGCGCTCCGGCGCCTGCACCTCGGCGCGGGCGATCGCTTCCGCGGTGATCGCGCCATAGAGTTCTGGATCGTTTGCCTCGTCTTCTGGCGGAAGGATACGAACACTCTCCAGCCGAAAGGGCAATGGAACTGGATCGCCTCCGACCAGGAGCGGGACCAGATCACCGTACAGGCCGACACCTGCCATTCGCGTCCCGTGGCCGCTCCACGCAGGTGTGTCGTCGCTGCCCCATGCCGGTTTGACGGTGTGCCAGTCTTCAACGGCAAGTGCGGGTTCGATCAACGGGTGGGTGCGACGCACGCCGCTGTCGAGAATGCAGACCGCAATATCGGTTGAGGCGGTCTGACGCGCCCGAGAAGCTCGTCGCTCCAGTCCCTTTGCTCCGCGCCGCCAAGGCCCATGAAGAAGGACGGCGTATCCTTCGCGCGCCGCAGCTCGGCGACGACATCGCTGTGCGCAATCATGCGGTCGAGCATTGCCGTGCTGGCGAGTGCCAGCATGACCACCCGCTCCGGAAACCTGACCGCATGCGTGCGCAAAGTGATGTTCAGGGCTTCGGCAATGTGCTCGAAGTTCTCGCGGCGACCGTCGCGCAGCCAGACTTCCCACCACACCTGCTCGTCAGCGGCCTGGGGGAAGAGGTCGTCGTGGTCGGTAAACAACGATCGTGCAGTCGCCAGCCTGACTGTCTCCATGCGGGAGACGAGCGGCTCGTTGCGCGGTCTGCCGCGGTCAGTGTCAACGTCTCGATACGCCTCGACTTTCCGCAAATAATAGGCTTGCGCGCTTTGCGGCAGGAACACCGACGCTGTGATGGGAGCACCGGGTTGAGTTGGCTCATGGACGGCGACCAGCTCCATGTGCTGGCGACGATCGGCCAACTGGTCGAGGGCCGCCCGTCCGGACATGGGCAGATCGATCTCGAGATAAAAGCCAGGCGTGCCGACCGACAGCTGGGGGTCACGCGCCGCAATCTGCTGGCGTGCACTTTCGACCGCTTGTTCGATGGATTGCGTCAAGGCCGCAGCATGCGACGCCCGATCACGCGCCGGCAGCGGCGGTGCATGTATAAGTTGGTTGGGCCGCCGATAGGCTTCCCGAATGCCGTTGTTGCGAAGGTGGATATGGGCGCGGTCGCGCGGAAAATCGTCTGCCATTATGATCTGTGCTGTCGCTACTCAGACAGCGAAGCCTGCCGGCGTTCCTTCAGAGCGTCGATGAGCGCTTCCGAGGTGATCCGCCCCCCCCCCGCAATATGATGGTTTTTGCAGCGTCGTCGGCCGCGCGGGTGATCTCGGCCTGCGACAGTCTCTCTGCCTGAGAGATCGCCTCGTTCCAGGCAAGCCCTCTGGTGTCGAAGCGGTCGAGTCGAGCCCGAAGCAGCGCCTCGATAATCGGCCGATCGGGCACGGCGTATTCGATGACATTGTCGAAACGGCGGAACAAAGCTCTGTCGAGCAGCTCGGGATGATTTGTTGCCGCAATAATCAGGCTGTGGCTGTCGTCTTGCTCGAGAAACTGCAGAAACGAATTCAGCACGCGCCGAATCTCGCCAACATCCTGGCGTTCGCCTCGACGCGCGCCGATGGCATCGAATTCGTCAAAGAAGTAGACGCCCCGCGTCGCCTGCATTGCATCAAAAACAAGCCGCAGCTTTCCGGCAGTCTCTCCCATGAACTTGGTGATCAAACCATCGAGGACGATCGTGAAAAGGGGCAGATGAAGCTCCCCGGCCAATGCCGATGCGGTCATCGTCTTGCCTGATCCTGGCGGGCCGACCAGAAGCAGTTTGCGACGGGGAACAAGCCCGTGCTCGCGCAAGCTTGCTTGTTGGCGCTGCTCTCCCAGCACGCGGTGCAGGCGCGAGCGCAGACTGTCCGGCAAAATCATGTCGGTCAGTCGCAGGTCCGGATAGCGCACATGCAGGAGCCCTGCGAGCTCGCCCTTTGGCTGAAAAAGGGGAACCGGCCGACTGCTCTTGGCAATCCGGGCGTCCCTGCTCTTGGCTGCGTCGACCAGATCCTTGAGCTCCTGAGCAAGCTTGCCATGGCCTTGACGTGCCTCATGCGCAGCAAGCTGCATCGCGATAGAGAGGAAACGATCCTCGTCGCCGGCAAAGTGGCTTTTAAGCAGCGTCACGATATGGCGGGCCGTGGTCATGGCTCTCTTCTGGGGTATCCGTTTACTTGGCGAAGCGCATGCAACCTAAACGCTTTCAACGGCGATTTGTATCGCGCAATGGTGTTTTTTCTCTTGTCGATGTTCGCCCGTGGCAACTTCAGCGGTGAACTGTTGCGCCGCGGTCATAGGCCAGCCGGAATAACGCCGGCCAGCAGACAACAGTCCGCATCTTCGAGCGCTCGAAGTCTGGCCACTCACGCAGCGTGTCGGGTCCGAACGCTCCAAAGCCGCCCCGCCTGGCAGGTCCATGCGACCGATTGCGGGCGTGCGGCCATAAGGTCTACGCGGGCTCGCATGGCTGCCCGCGCCGCTGGCTAAAAAAGCTGTACACCATCTCACGAAACACCAGGTCCGCTCCTTTGCCGGCCGACGGTCCATGAAATCCCCTCCCCACTCACGACACCGGAGACCTCCTTGCCCACATGGCGCTCAAGCACCGGCCGCCATGGCACCAGCGTGAACTCGCGCGACTTCTCAACGACGGCATATTTTCCGCTGGCAAGCTCGACGGAGCGGCGGAGCGTACCCTCTACTCGTCCTCCGGATCGCGCTTCGGCATAGGGCAGGCCAAGTTCCTCCGACAGTTGGCCAGCAACACGGTTCAGTTCTCGCTGGCGCAGGATCGAAAGCATGTTGGCTCGATAGACGATCCGATCCTGTTCTTCATGCGCGTGGCCTTGCGCGATCAGCCACTCCCGCCGGCGAGCTTGCGCCTCTCTCACGTCGCAGCCGAAGCCGGATCCGTGCAAAGGCTCGGGTCTATCGGCAACCAGCTCCCGGTCGAGCCAGGTGGCGCCGTTGAAGCTGACCTGTCGCTCCAGCGCCATTGAGGAGAGCTTGTCGACAACGAAAGGCTCGGCCCTGGCCCGCTGGCCCTCATAATTCGCGACGCGATCGAGATGGTCCGGCGCGATGAGCCAGGTGCCGTTCGGCTCTCGCTCAACGCCGCCGGTCGCGCGGCGGATCGCCTCCAGCCGCCGCACATGCGTTCGCGCAAAGCTCTCGGTGGCGGATGGGTCATGCTTCAGGTGGATATCGACGTCGTAACGGCCGCCATTCGCGGCGGCGATTTCGGCGATGGTACGATCGACCCGCCTCGGCTCGGTGTTCCTTGGCGCGACACGCACGATGCAGCCATTAGGCATCGTTTCCATCGCCTCGCCTCTACCGATGTCGATCCAATGGCTCTTACCGTCGACGGCGTCGACGATCATGTAGTGGCGGTCATTGATCTCGTCGGCCAGTCCACGCGCGACAACGCGACCGACGAGAGACTGGACGGGCTCGCCGGCTCGATCGTGGATCACCCAGTCGGCGGCACTGCGTGCAAGCCCCTTGCCGGCCAGTTCGCGGTGGATGGTCTTGATGATGTCGCCGCGTTCGCCGGTGCGGCGCAGCGTGGCTTCGAGCTCATCGTCGAGGCGCCAGGAGCCAGCGCCGACCTCCGCGGCCAGACCCATCCGCTCGAGCTTGCGCAGCCGTCCCTGGTGCAGCGTCTGGCGAATGGCGTCGGGACCGCCCGGCGAGACCAGCCCGTCATCATCACGCATGCTGAGCAGCCGACGGTCGATGCTGGTGAAGCGTTCCTGCTCCATTTCCCGGCGCAGGCGAAGCTCAATCTCGCGGTCGGTTCGCGGACCGAGATCGAGGCTGACCAGCTCGGCCGCCCGCTCGCGGATGCCAGATGAGATATATTCGCGCGCGATGACCAGGTTCTCGCCACGGTCGTCCCTGCCTCGGACGATGATGTGGCTGTGCGGGTGGCCGGTGTTGAAATGATCAACCGCGACCCAGTCGAGCTTCGTGCCGAGGTCTTCCTGCATCTGCGCCATGAGCCGCCGCGTCAGCGCCTTCAGGTCTTCATACTCGATGCCGTCTTCGGCAGCGACGATGAAGCGGAATTGGTGGCGGTCGCCGTCCGCGCGATCGATGAACGCCTTGCCGTCGACGCGGTCGCTGTCGGCGCCGTAGAGCTCGCCAGGCGCACCTTCTCGGGTGACGCCGTCGCGCTGAAGATAGCGTAGATGGGCACGCGCCCCGTCCGCGCCCTTGCCGGCGAGCTTGACGATCCGCGCCTTGACGATCACCCGGCGCTGGCGGAAGGCGGCATACCGGTCGCGCGATTTCAGCAGCGCCGCAGCCGCCCCGCCGCGCCCTGTCCGGCTGCCCGTGAAGCGACCGCCGGGCTGGGGCTGGCCGCCGGCTCGGTTGACGGCTGCCCGGACTTGACCGGCATAGCGTTTGCCTGCCTTCGAGCCGCGCGACCCGATTTTGCCGAGCTTCGGCCTGAACTCGTCATCCTTCATGCGAGCCTCCCAGACATATCAAGCAAAATCAGACACTTACACGTCCAACCCTCTTGGCACCGGCGGCAGCCTCCTGGAAAAACGATGTGCAGACAAAGATTTAACCGCCTCCTGGAGGCGGTACCTTTATCTTGCCTTACGCGCCCAGCCCCGCCAGACGCGCCCCCGTCCGCCCATGGCTAACGCACCGGCTCCTTCGGCTGCGCGCCGTCCTTGCCGAGCGGCACGAAGAGATCGCCGTTTCGCACGCCTGAGTGAACACCGTCATGAATGAAGAACAGCGACCGTCCGAGAGGAGCGATTTGCGCCTTTGGAGCGACAGATTGGCTTTCGAACGCCTCGATGTCGGCCGCCGAAACTCCGGCCGCCTTGAGTTGGTCGAGGTACTCGACGGTCTCTTCTGGCAGCGGTTTGCCACGCTTCAAATGCTCGTCGTAGCGCTCGGGACCGGCATTGTAGGCGCCAAACAGGCCAGGAAATCCGAAGCGGTCATACATGGCGCTGAGATAGGCCGTGCCGGCCAGGATATTGTCGCGCGGATCGTGGGGGTTAGGCCCAAGGCCGTGTTCGACCCGCATCTCCTCATAGGTGCCGGGCATCACCTGCATGAGGCCCATGGCGCCAGCGGGGGAGGTGATGGGGCGGCCGCCGCGCATTGTCTTGCCGCCGCTTTCGGCAGCCATGACGGCATAGATCCAGGCTTGGGGAATATGGAAGCGCCGGCTTGCTTCCGATACCAACGTCTGCCACTTTCGCAGCTGCGGACTTTGGGAGATGGCGACCGGCTCAGCGCCGGTCGAGGCGGAACAGGCGCATGGCGCAATGGCGATCATGCCCAACAAGAGGAGGGTCACTCGGTCCATAGCGGTACGAGCCTCCCGATGACATTTTGAGTGGGAACAGGCCCGAAATAGCGGCTGTCGAAGGAGCGGTTTTTGTCGCTGCCGAGCAGGAAAACCTCGTTATCCCCGAGCGCTCGGCAGCCGTTCCACCATGGCAAAGGTCGGCCTTCGGCGTCGATTTTGAGCCGGCGCGCGACGATGTCGCCGCCGATGATGATGGCGTCATTGAAGGCGCAGACATTATCGTCCGGCAGCGCTGCAAGACGTTTTGCCAGCGGCACATTGCGAGGCAGATAGCTGCGCTCGGCGGCGAGATACGCCGCGTATTCAGGCGGGCGCACGAGCACGAGATCGCCACGCGCCAGCGCTCCCGCAGCGATGCGGTAAAGGCCGATCGGCGCGCTGGCCGAGGCGTTCCAGACCAGCCAAGGGGTGGGCTTTCCCAGCGCCGTGAAGCCCAAAAGACCGAGACCGGCCGCGGCCAAGGCGACCGTCTTACGGGCTCGAACACGCCTCAGGCGGCTGCCGATCAGATGGATGGAAGGGCGCCGCCTCATGAACGGCCTCCCGTGCCGCCCTGGCCGGAACCGGCCTTGCCATCGCCGGCGGTGGAGTGCTGCGGGTGTCCTTTCGACCAATGGTCGAGTTCGTCGATGTGATAGCGGACATAGCGGCCGTGCTTGCGGAATTTCGGGCCGCCGCCCTTGAGCCGCATCTTTTCGAGCGTGCGCTGGGAGAGCCCGATATAGAAGGCGGCTTGGGCTGTGCTGAGAAACGGGCTGCCCTTTTTCGCGCGGGCCGCGCGTTCGTTTTCGTCGTCCATGATGATCCTCGTTTCGCTTCGGACAAGCGAGGGCGAGGATGGGCGAGGGAGATCGTCTCGGGGACGGGCGAAGAGTCGGGGGAGAGTTTTCGCCGCCCTTTAGGGCGGACGGGGTTTGGGTGGAACTCCTGGGAATGAGCCCCGCGCCGGGGCTGCGGCGCGAGGCTCTATCTCGGCCGGTCAGTCGGCCGGGTTCCAGATGATGGCGTAGGTGTCGTGATCGTCCTGGCCGGCGGCGCGGCCGAGATTGGCGTAGAGCTTGCGCGGTCCGAACTCCGGCGCTGCAATCGACAGGCTCACATAATCCTTGCCGGAAGTCTCGCCGGTGCGGATCCAGCCGGCGCCAACTTCGACTCCTTGCGTAAGCACCCGGAAGTCGGGATGGTTGTCGGCGCTCTTGGCCTGGTTGGGGACGATATCGATGTCGGCGCGGACGCTGAGCGTCTTGAGCTGGCCCTTGTAGGCGCCGTTTTCCTGCTTGTTGACGTAACCGATCGCGGTCATTTCGAAGTCTCCTTTTGTGGTTTCGCCGGGGACCATCCCCTGCGATGGCGCACCGTAATGGGCGCGTCAGGACCGCCTGAATCCGACAGGGCCGCAGCGACAGCGAAGGATCCGAGCGGGCAGCTTTTTTGTGAGCGAAGCGGCGCGAGGAAGCCGCCGCAGGCGGCGGGGAAAAAAGCTGATGGCGAGGGTTTCGGGCGGCCGGACCCGCCCATAGGTCGACAAGCCAGCCGCAGGGATGGTCCTTGGAGAGAGCATGGAGACCGCTCGCCAAGTGCGGTCTTTCAGCCAAGCAGGACGCCGGGATGAAACGGCCTGCAAAGATGCTGCGCCCTTATGCCGGATCGAGATCGTGCCAGCGGGTCGGGCGCCAGAGCAGACATCCGGCATGGTGCGATCTATGAAAGCAGGGCTCGCCAGCGGGAATTTGATACGCGAAGGGGCCAAAGCAAGGCTGGATGAGAAGCCGGTGCTACCTGCAGGTCCAGTGTCATGTGGCGGCGCTCGGGAAACCGCTACGCAACGTGACGCGCTCTTATGAGGCGAACAGACCGGCCCCAAAACCGATCGACCGGTGGTCGGCGCGAAACGCGTCATGCCTGTCCGAAAGCTGACAGTGGCAGAAGACGCATGTCGGGTTCCGCACAATTGACCATGCTGGATTTGTGAGGTTTTCAGGGAGAGCCATGCGTTCACTACCCAGTGAGCTTTGGCACGGCATTTGCACTTGAGATGTGGCAACACGGATCGAAGGTTGACTGCATGCACAAGCGCGAGATGAGCAATGCTCTCCTTTCCTGGAGGCTTGGCAGCAGATTCGATTGTGACGTTGCGAGGAGCTTCAGCCGCTCGCGGCGGAAGTGATCTCAAATCTGAAGGCACCGTTGGGGCCGCAGCCATCAAACACATCTTTCTCTTTTTCGCAGCTCGTCATCAACGCGATGCGGACTTCTTCGCGTCGACGGCGGCCGAAGGTGGAGAAGGGCTCGACTTGCAAAAAGGAGTTGTCAATGACGTCTTACGTTCGCACCAACAGCCCGGCGCAGGTGCGCTCACTGTCCACCTTTGGCAAGCATCTGCAAAGGAGCGTGCTGACGGCGACGCTGCTTGCCGCGGCTTCGACGGGAAGTGAAGCGCAGCCCCATGTTCGTGCTGACGGCAGCACGACTGACGACTTGGAAGCGGCGCGCGCAAGTTGGCGTCATGACGCCGAATTCAATGGAAATGTGGGGCTCGCAGCCATCAACGCGGATGCGCGTATGCGTTGGGTTCCACCGGGGAGGGGGCCAGAGCTCCTCGCCTGCCCTCGTCCGTCTTGACGAGTGCCCGCTTACAGCCTACCTCACTATCGCGTTAGCACTCGTCCATCGCGAGTGCTAACAAAAACCCCTCAACATCCGCACCAGGGAAAAATCCGAAAATGGCAAAGTCGAAGTTCCGCCCGCTGCATGACCGCGTGGTCGTTCGCCGGGTCGAATCCGAATCCAAGACCGCTGGCGGGATCATCATCCCGGATACGGCAAAGGAAAAGCCGCAGGAAGGCGAGATCATCGCCGTTGGTTCCGGCGCCCGTGACGAAGCCGGCAAGCTCGTCCCACTGGACGTCAAGGCCGGCGATCGCATCCTGTTCGGCAAGTGGTCGGGCACCGAAGTCAAGCTCAATGGCGAAGACCTTCTGATCATGAAGGAATCCGACATCATGGGCATCATCGGCTCATATCAGGCCCTTTCGTCAACTGAATTCCCGGGCTCGATTGAAGCCCCTGCCAGGAGCTAAAAATGGCTGCCAAAGACGTAAAATTCTCCCGTGATGCCCGCGAGCGCATGCTGCGCGGCGTCAACATCCTCGCCGACGCGGTGAAGGTCACGCTCGGCCCCAAGGGCCGCAACGTCGTCATCGACAAGTCGTTCGGCGCCCCGCGCATCACCAAGGACGGCGTCACCGTCGCCAAGGAAATCGAGCTTGAGGACAAGTTCGAGAACATGGGCGCGCAGATGGTCCGCGAAGTTGCTTCGAAGACCAACGACATCGCCGGCGACGGCACCACGACCGCGACCGTTCTGGCGCAGTCGATCGTCCAGGAAGGCCACAAGGCGGTTGCCGCCGGCATGAACCCGATGGACCTGAAGCGCGGCATCGACCTCGCGGTAACCGACGTCGTTGCGACGCTGATCAAGAACGCCAAGAAGATCAAGACCTCCGAAGAGGTTGCCCAGGTCGGCACCATCGCCGGCAACGGCGATGCTTCGGTCGGCAAGATGATCGCCGAAGCAATGCAGAAGGTCGGCAACGAAGGCGTCATCACGGTTGAGGAAGCCAAGACCGCCGAGACCGAACTCGAAGTCGTCGAAGGCATGCAGTTCGACCGCGGCTACCTCTCGCCCTACTTCGTCACCAACGCCGACAAGATGGTTGCCGAGCTCGAGGACGTCTACATCCTCCTGCACGAGAAGAAGCTGTCCAACCTCCAGGCCATGCTGCCGGTTCTCGAAGCCGTCGTGCAGACCTCGAAGCCGCTGCTCATCATCTCGGAAGACGTCGAAGGCGAGGCTCTGGCCACGCTGGTCGTCAACAAGCTGCGTGGCGGCCTGAAGATCGCCGCCGTCAAGGCGCCGGGCTTCGGTGATCGCCGCAAGGCCATGCTGGAAGACATCGCCATCCTCACCGGTGGCCAGGTCATCTCGGAAGACCTCGGCATCAAGCTCGAGAATGTCGGCCTCAACATGCTCGGCCGCGCCAAGAAGGTGTCGATCTCCAAGGAGAACACCACCATCGTCGACGGCGCCGGCAAGAAGGCCGAGATCCAGGGCCGCGTTGCCCAGATCAAGCAGCAGATCGAAGAGACCACTTCGGACTACGACAAGGAGAAGCTGCAGGAACGTCTGGCCAAGCTCGCCGGCGGCGTTGCGGTGATCCGCGTCGGCGGTGCGACGGAAGTCGAAGTCAAGGAAAAGAAGGACCGCGTCGATGACGCCCTCAACGCGACCCGCGCGGCCGTCGAAGAAGGCATCGTTGCTGGTGGTGGCGTCGCGCTGCTGCGCGCTTCGGCCAACATCAAGGCCACCGGCGTCAATGCCGACCAGGCCGCCGGCATCAACATCGTTCGTCGTGCGCTGCAGGCTCCGGCCCGCCAGATCGCGGCCAACGCCGGTGCGGAAGCATCGATCGTTGCCGGCAAGATCCTTGAGAACAAGGGCGCGACCTTCGGCTACAACGCCCAGACCGGCGAATATGGCGACATGATCGCCATGGGCATCGTCGATCCGGTCAAGGTTGTCCGCACCGCTCTCCAGGACGCGGCCTCGGTGGCCGGCCTGCTGGTCACCACCGAAGCCATGATCGCGGAGGCTCCGAAGAAGGAGTCGGCTGGCGGCGGCGGCATGCCTGGCGGCATGGGTGGCGGCGGCATGGGCGGCATGGGCGGCATGGGCGGTATGGATTTCTAATCCAGCTCTGGCAGCTTTCGCAACGAGGGGCGGCAGCAATGCCGCCCTTTTTTTGCGAACCTCGATCCGATAAACGATCGGCGCCAACGCCGGCCATGTTAGCGCAACCTCAAAAGAACTGTCGAGTTGGTTGCGCGGCTTTTGCGTCATCAGAGGCGCAAGGCGGCCGCGTGTGATGATTGCGCGCTTCCATAGGCGGTTTCGGCATGTGCCTCGCCTTCGACATCGGCATTGCGGCCAAGCAGGAAATCGGCGGCTTTCGAGGCATGGCTTGCGGCGCGGAAGATGGCGCGGTTGTCCTCGCGCAAAACCGTCAGCCATGAGCCGATGTAGTCGGCATGGCGCACGGTCGGCTCGATGCCGAGACTGCTGCAGATGAAGGCTGATGCGATTTCGGCGACCAGTTCCTCGCGCGCATAGGTGTTGGACCCGAAGGAGCCGGACAGGTCGCGCGCGAGTCGCGTCGGGTGGCCGGTCCAGTGGCCAAGCTCGTGAAAGCAGGTCCGGTAATAGTCGATCTGGTGGAAGAAAGCCGGCTGCGGCGGCACCTGTATGGTGTCGCTGCCGGGCATGTAGAAGGCGCGCTCGCCGCCGATGCGAAAATCAGCGCCGGTTGCATGAATGAGCGCCTCGGCCTGCGGGACCATCTCGCGCTCAGGCAGAGGCTCGCCGGCGGCATAAAGATGTTCGGGCAGATTATCGCACTGCGCGACATTGAAGACGGTAAAGCGCTTCAGGAAGGGCACCGCCTGCGGTTCGTCGCCATCGGTGTCGGCGCGTTGCTTTTCGTTCTTGGGAACAAAGCGGTCAGCGTGAACGATGGTGGTGCCGTGCTCACCCTTCCTGACATTGCCACCTAGGGAAAGCGCCTGCCGGAAGGTGAGCCAGTTCTGGCTGGGGAAACCGCGATCGATGACCCCGCCCCACAGGATCAGGATATTGATGCCGGAATATCGGCGCTGGGTGGCCGCATTCCGCGGCAGGCCGAGGCCTGTCCTTGTCCTGCCCCACGGCTTGACCCATGGCACGGTGCCGCGCTCCAGTTCGGCAATGATGCGGTCGGTGATTTCCTGATAAAGGCTGGCGCCGGTGCGCCCGCCACTCTCTGCGCCAGCCTGTCGGCTGCCGCAACGTTTGTTGTTTGCACGCATCGTGATGTCCTCCGCTCTTCAATCGCGCCCTCCCCGGAAGCGGGGTGGGCGGCGAAAGCGACCGGAAAGGCCCGACGTCGGAGGCGGACTGCATCCGCAGGACCGGAACGGAGTGGAGGACCCGAAGCGAAAGCGAAGGGTTGCGGGACGCCGCGGCGGGCCTAGAAGGGAGTGCTGCCCGCCCTGCGCCACCGGGGAAGGCCACGATAAAAACGACGCCGGCCGACAGGCCGGCGACCGTCAGCAGCCGAAGGCTGCCCCGCGCCAGGGGGCGAAGCCGCAGGGCCAAGACCGCCTGAGCCTGGCGAAGATAAGCGGGCTCGGTTCACGAGCACCCGGCCAGCGCCTTCAGGCGCGGGCGCTCAGGATTGTTGTTGGCGCCCACGGCAGCTGGATGACCGCAACAAGATGCCGAGGAGCAACAGCAAAGCCAGCTGCCACAAACGGCACGCTCCGGCAACAACAGCGTGGCCGATCTACAGATGCTGCCCCGCACGAGAGCCTGCACGCTTTGAGCGCGCATCGGCGAGCAAGCGTTGCAAGCTGGCCATGTCGACCAGGTGGGCGATCACTATATCGCCGACCACCAACGCGGGCGTACGGTCGATGTGCAGACCTTTCGCGAGTGCGCGGACGCGCGCAAGTTCATCTGCGATGGCCGGATCTTGCATTCCCGCTTGAGCTGCTCCACGTCAAGGCCCACACGCGCTGCGATCTTGAGAGTGATCCTTTCAATGATCCAACTGGGGGAAGTCATAAGGGCGCGGTGGAATTCGTCGAACTTTCCCTGTTTTCTCGAGGCGAGTGCGATTGGGAATCCGGTCCCAGGACCGGGAACCGTCTGATCACAAGCTTCAGATTGGGATCATTCTTGAAGGCTTTTTGGTAGTTGAGATCTGCCAGTCTGCAATGCGGACAGTTGTGGTAGTCATTGAATATGACCAGAACGGCATCGCCTTGCGGGTTGCCGGCGATTGGCGAAGGGGGTCGTTGTCGAATGCGCCGCTCCACTTTTGCCTGTCGATCGACCACGCCTGCCGGTGCAGGTTCGCGCTATATTGGCTCGCCAGCACGGCGAGGAGTAAAAGAAGAGCTGCGACAGTGATGGCAGTCGGCTTAGACATGAGTCTCCAATCCATGGACGGCGTGGCAGCAACGGCCCGCCTTTTGGTGTAAAATGCTTTTGATCGAGCCCCGCACTTGCCACAGGGCGCAGTCGCGAGGGCGCACAGCTATAGATGCCGGTGCGCTCTGGCGGTTTCTGGAAAGATGGCCTTGCGCCATCGGGCCCACCCCACCCAGCTGAGCGTCGTTCGCGCGGGCCGGGCAACCGCGACCGCCATTCACCACGCCGGGCGACTGACCGTCCGCCCGGCAGAGCGCTGAAGGGTCCCCGGACCTTCCGGGTTGCCGGCGATTTGGCGAAGCGGGGTCGTTGACGAGTGCGCCGCTCCACTTTTGACTGTCCATTGGCACGACTGCATGGGCGGGGGCGGCCTTTCCCGCGGCGGGTGCGCGCTATTATGGCTCGCCAGCACGGAAAGCAGCACGGCGAGGAGAAAAAGGAGAACCGCGAGAGTGGTGGCCGTTGTCTTAGACATGAGGCTCCAATCCATGGACGGCGTGGCAGCAACGGCCCGCCTTTTCGGTGTAAAATGGGTCGCTTTTGATCGTGCCCCGCAGTTGCTACAGGCGCACAGGTGCGGGTGCGATCTGGCGGTTTCTCAAATACGGCTTTGCGCCATCGGGCCCACCCCAATAGCTGAGCGTCGTTCGCGCGGGGAACTGCGTTCACCACGCCGGGCGACTTGACCGTCCACCGCCAGAGCGCTGAACGGTCCGCTAGTGAGGCGCTCCCCGAATCGTCGTTTATCCCGCTCGCCCCAGACCGGGCGACAGCCAGCGTTGCCGCTACGCTGCGGAGAAATATCGTCAGCGCGTGGCATTCGGACATAAGCTGATCGACGCCAAGAATAAGACCCACGGAGGTGACCGGTGCGGCCGGAACAAGAAAGAGCGTTGCAGCCATTGTGACGAGGCCTGCACCGGTAATGCGGGTTGTTCCGTTCGAAGGGAACAATGCGACGAACAGCATGAGGATCCGGCAGCCGATCGGCAGATCAGTTTTCGTCGTCTGGGCGATGAAGAGGGCGGCGAGCATCATATTCGTGCCGTCCAGATTGAATGGAATGAGACCCACGACCGAATGCGTGGCGCCGGCCTTTTCCATCTTCTCCATGAGCGAGGGCAGCGCGGCCTCCGAGGAGGACGTTGCGAGCAGCAGCTCGTCCTTGATGTATCGGACGAGAGAGAAGATCGAGCGGCCGTTGTAGCGGCAGACCGCGCCGAACAGGACCGAGAAGAACAAGACTTGCAGGATGTCGCCTTCCGCGAAGGCACTGGCAATGGTTGACGGGATGATGTTCATCAGGAAGCTGGTCACGGACTGCTCGTGAGCCGTGGCCACATAGCCCTTAACGGCTTGGACATCGAGCGAGGCCGGATCGATGTTGAGGCCGGCGCCAGGCTGAACGATATTCGCGACAATCAGTCCGACAACGAGTGCAAGCGTCGAGAAGGTGAGGAAATAAACCATCGCCTTGGCGGCAACTCGGCCGACCTTCTGCAGATCGCTCATGCCGGCAATGCCGGTCGCAATTGTCAGGAAGATGACAGGTGCGATAATCATCTTGACGACTTTGATGAAGGCATCGCCGAGCGGCTTCAGGCTCTGGCCGGTTTCCGGATAGAGATAGCCAATTGCGGCACCCAGGACTATGGCGGCAAGCACCTGCACGTAGGTCCGGGCAAAATGGCGCTTGCGGGGCGCTGCGATCGCGCGGGGGACTTTTGGAACCAACACCGTTTCTCTCTCCCTGACCGGATCGGGGTGGGGGCTCCTCCTTCTCCCATGCTGCGCTCCGGTCGAGCGCTGCTGTCATCTCGGAGCAAGCGCCGTGCCAACTGGAGGCCTGTCCCGTCCAGCGAGATTGGTGCGGGTTGCGCACTGGAACCCTCCACCTTTGCCGGAATTTGCACTCAAGGCTCGCCAAAGATCGCGTGAAGAAGTGCTTCGCCAGAGAGGGAATTGACCAGGTCGCCTTGCGGCCGTGCCTTTGATGTTCGCCGCAGATCGAATGCCGGCCGATATCTGTCGTCTTGGTGACTTTGGTTGGTCAGTTTTGCGACGGAATGCGCGCAAACTGTAGGATATCCTACACGCCCATCAGAGCACGCGGGACAAGCGATTAAGCGTAGGAGCGCATCGAATCTCCGAGGTCAAAAAATCTTGAATAAGGTCCGCGTGCGAAGTGAATCCGCAACTCGTCAAAGTTCTCCACCGTTTGATCCAGCGGTCGCGTTTCCTGGCGCTGCAGGATGGCGTTATCTGATGGCTCAAGCGCTGGAACGCCCAGGAAATCCCAAACCGCTCCCAAGCATTGGGCAGGTTCATGAAGAAGGCTCTCGTATTCCATTACAAGCAGGTTGGTCGACGTGAAGGAGTCCATAACGCGAGCGTGAAAATCGTCGGCGGCTTTGAAATAAGCCTCACAGTCAGCGATTGACAACCTGACGCTCGGTGGCCGAGCGGTATCGTTGTCCGAGCTGAACTTCAGCCACTGACCGCTTTCCCTGGCCTGCACAAAGGAACGGAGCGATTCCAATACGTTTCGGCGAACAACGAGGATGACCTTGAGTGCTGGCCAACGAGCTAATTCCGCAAAGAATGCTGGACGCCCGCGAAACTGAGGTTCATTGATCTTGCAGCCAAGATGCGTCACATTCTTGTAGTCGCGCATAGGGCAGCGCACATAGGCAAGCTCAAGAAGCTCGCGATCCGTGCCTAGCAGGCGATCCGTGCTGGGCCAATTGGGATCATATTCGTTTAGCAACTCACCGTTACTCAAAACGGTCGGATGCTCGTTTAGCAATTCTTCTAAATAGTGTGTTCCGGTCCTTGGCATAGCAAGGATCACAAAAGGCTCAGGAGTTGGTTCGTTGTGGGTCATTGCATGTGTATCCAACTAAATAATGGCCGCGACGGTCTGGGGACGCGCACAAGAAGCTTGGCTGCTATCGCTTGAACGCTCCGGGTGGGTCCGCGCCTCACCACCCAGCCTGTACTCCGAGGTGTGGTCGCGAAGATGGGCGCGTGCCTGCAGCGGCTGGGTGGCGCCCGGCTTCGGCGTTGTTGTACCACTCGCGATTCCTGGCACACGCATGCCTCCGGGCCGCTGTGGGCAGTTTGCAATCCGGCATTGCGGACCTCCTTCTCGTTGATGGGCGTAGGTAAGCGTCAACGCATTAGTCGTCGATGAAACAGTCCAGCCGACACAAAAAAAGGCAATACAGCGAACATGCAAAGTGCGCCTATATGCAGCCCTACATTGTCGCCCAGGCGGCCGAGCATCACCGGACGGATTAGATCGATAGAATTCGCCAGCGGCGAGAAGGCCGCAATCTGCTGAAACACTCCTGGCAATTGGCCGACTGGAAAAACCGCGCCCGAAAGGAACAGCATAGGTGTGATGACAAGCGTCTGATAGAAAATAAAATAGTGATAACTGGGCGCGAGCGCGATGACGAGCATGGCCAGGCTCGCAAAGGCGAACCCGGTGAGAGCGATGACCGGCAGCACGTAGAGAACCGACGTCCACGCGGCATAACCTAGCGCGGCGGCAACAATCGCAATTGTCGTACCGGCCAGAAAGGCCTTTGTGGCTGCCCAGGTCAATTCACCGAGAACGATGTCGCCGAGGGTAAGTTGTGTGTGCAAGATTGCTTCCCAAGTGCCCTGATCGCGCATTCGACCGAAAACCGCGTAAATTGTTTCGAAGGTCGATGCTGTCATCGCGCTTGTCGCAACCATGCCGGCTGCCAGAAAAGCGATGTAGGATGCACCTTCGATGCGGCCTACCAACAGTCCAAGGCCAGTGCCGAGCCCGAAAAGGTAAATCATCGGATCAGCAAGGGTGCCGAGCATTGAAGCAAATGCCACCTTCTTCCATGCCAAATGATTGCGGCGCCACACCGCGATCCAGTTCCAGGCGTTGGCGGGTAGAGCGGCCGCAAGACGTTCACCCATTGCTCACTTCTCCATCTCACGTCCGGTTAGCCGCAAGAAAACGTCCTCCAGACTGGGTGGACGCTCCAGAATACGCAGACCCGCTCGACCGCGAAGCTGGATGCGCACATCCTCCGGATCAGGCGCATAGCAAAAGAGCGTCTCGCCGCTTACCTCGATACGCTGAACGTACGGCCTGATCAGCGAAATCAGCTCCTGTGGATTGCCGCCGAAGATCTCGATCACGTTGCACCCAATGTACTCGTCGATCAGCGCATGAGGACTGCCCTCGGCGATCTTGCGTCCCCGCTCGAGAACACACAGCCGATCACAAAGCCGCTCAGCCTCTTCCATGAAATGGGTGGTCAAAATGATCGTTTTTCCGCTCGCCAGCAGGAAACGAAGTCGCTCCCAGATCAGATGGCGGGCATGCGGGTCGAGGCCGGTCGTGGGCTCATCCATCACAAGCAACTGGGGGTCGTTGATCAGAGCACGTGCCAGCGTCAGGCGCCGCTTCATCCCGCCGGATAGCAGGCCGACACGTGAATCCGCCTTGCTCTCAAGGCGAGCGAACTCGAGGAGCCGTGGGATGACGGCGTTGATCTCTCTTGTTCTCATGCCGAAGTAGCGCCCGAACACCAACAGGTTCTCACGTACCGTAAATTCCAGGTCGAGATTGTCGAACTGCGGGACCACGCCTATGCCCTTGCGGGCCAAGCGGCTGCGTGCCGGCACTGGTAGACCGAGGACTGTTATATCACCCGCGTCAGGCCGGGTCATACCGAGGAGCATACGCGCAATCGTGCTCTTGCCTGCGCCGTTCGGCCCCAGCAGACCGAAGCACTCTCCCGATGCAACGGTGAAGGACAGCCCGTCCACAACGAGCTTGTTTCCGAATAATTTGGTTACGCCGGTAAGGTCGATTGCTACATTGGACATGCGTCTATCTCAAGCGGAATGAGTCCGATTGGCCACCGGCAGCTTACTTACGAATCTGGTTCAGAGCAGGCCACCGCCTTGAGATGGCACCTTTGGAAAGTCGCGGCCGGAGCGACGCGTGTATCGCTTCCGCCAAAGAATTAACGTCAAGATGCCACGTGTCGCTTCCAGATAGTTCCCGTTCTGACCATAGGTAACTCGACAAGCTTCACCACGTGTCGACTGACACAACTTACTCGGTCACCCGGCGCTGCAAGGCCGTCAGACTTCACCAGCTGTGAGCGAAAGATCTGCAGTATGAAGTGACTCCGCAATTCCAGAATTGCCCGCAGCATTTGCTCCGGCAAGCGGCGTCGCGCTTGTGATTTCCTTTGTGCTTCTGTTGGGCAGGGGAACACTTTTACGCGACAGCCAATCGCTATTGCTCAATGTACACAGGGCGTAAGCCTTCAAGGGGATCAACAGGAATATCCTGATTAACGCGTGCATTGAATAGCCGATGAATCGAAGCTGCCGAGTGCGGAAAGATAACACCGTAGATCTGATTATGGTCATGGTGACAATAGCCAGCACCGTCCACCAATTTACTGTATGTGAAAATAGTAGCTCACCGAGCGCCGTTACTACCGCGATGCCGAGCAACAATGGGCCGAGATTCTCTCCCATCACATCCAAAGTTAGATAGCGATCCAGGCCACGCAGTAGACCTCGCGCAAGCATCGTGTCCCGGAAAGTGCTCCGTGCCCAGCGGAGTTGTTGGCGCAAATAAGGTCCCATCTTGTCCGGAACGACTGTCGCCGCGACGGCACCTGGAACGTACTCGGTTCGAAAGCCTGCTTTCAGCATGAGGATCGTAAGATGACGGTCTTCACCGAAGTCGCTTGGTTTCCCCCTGAACAGCTGCGTCTCGTATTGATCCAGCAGAGAAAGGAGACAAGACCGGCGGTACATTGCACATGGGCCGCAGCAGCACATGACCGCACCAAAGCGACCTTGCGCCGCGCGCTCCTCATTGCAAGCCAGCCAGTATTCCATATCGATCAATCGGGTCAACCAAGTGTCGCTGCGGTTGTATGCCGTCAGCTGGCCCATGGCCGCTCCGACCATGGGATCCCGCATTTTTACTGCAAGCTTCGTGATCACGTCGGACGCAAGTGTCGTGTCAGAGTCGACGCTGAGCACGAAATCTCCAGATGAGCGGCGGATGGCGGCGATCTGCGCCTTGCGTTTGCCAACATTCTCGCGGAGCAGAATGAAATTGAATCTCGGGTCGCCCTCGTAGGCGTGATGTACCGGGATGACGGCATTACGATTTCCAGAACCGTCGTCAACCAGATAGACCTGAAATGTTCCGGCGTAATCTTGAATTGCGATGGAAGCTAAACACGCCGCGAGTGTGCGCGGGTCCTCATTGTAGCAGGGGATGATGACATCCACGCTCGGCCAACGGTCGGATCCGAACAAGCTTTCCGACGGCGGCGTAACATTTTCCGGTTGGGAGTAGACCGCTTGCATGCCTCTGTAAACAGTCGAGAGCACCGCATAAGACGAAACGGCAACAGTACTGGCTGTGGTGAGAAGGTCCATAGGATCTCTGTTTGTTCAGGGATGTTGAGGAAGTGATCGGATTACAAATCCGCGGCCGTGCAATTCTGGAATTAGGCGTGACAACGCTGTCACCGTCTGGTCGCGCAGACTGGCTTGATTGCCTGGTTGCAATTCGTCGGGAGCGCACCCGTCGTGCAACAGCACGATTGCGCCCGGCCGGATATCGGCGAGCACTCTGTCGACGATGGCGTCAACGCCGGGGCGAGACCAGTCGCGTGGATCAATGGACCAATGGACGGGCGCCAATGCCGCACCCGCTGATGCAGCGATTACTTCTTCGGTCCAGATGCCATACGGTGCACGAAAGTACCGAACCATGGCCTGCGGGCAAGCCATCCCTATGACTCTGTTTGCCTCAACTATCTGGCGGTCGACTTCGACGGGCCCGCATTTAGCCAGGTCCGGATGAGTCATCGTGTGGTTGGCTATACCGTGCCCGTCTGTAATAATTCGGCGAACGAGTTCCGGCTCGTCGGCCGCGTAGGCCCCAACAACGAAGAAGGTCGCCGGCACCTGATGTTGCGCCAGCACATTGAGTATCTGCGGTGTGAAAAATGAATTGGGACCGTCGTCAAACGTCAGATAGACGCTGCGCTCTGCAATGCCATCGGCATTGTCACTCTGCCCTTCGCATATGTAGTCCAGAGGCTTCATAGTTCCGGACCGTTCCGGTCGATCAGGGTACCGGACGGCCACTCGTCCATCGAGCGTCCGATCGGCGAAACCAACACGAGTACGTCTTCCAGGCGCGTGGGCGGCAGGTCGGGATGCACGTCTGGACGGGTCGACCGTACGCGAACGCCCGACACAATGTTCGCGAGGCCGGCTCTGCAGAATCTTTCGACATGGTTTCGCAGCGCGTGCCGAACCGTGCCGAAAGCGAATGGAACACCCAACTGATGGAGCACTGGGTACGCCACGCGCATCGAAAAACCGATTCCGAGCCCTTCAAGATCCGGACGAACCGCGTACAGGCCCAATTCAGCGACGATCAAGTCGACCTCGCCAACTTTGATGAAGCGCCGCAGCATGCCGATGTGAGCCGCTACCCCATGCGCGTCGTAGCCGATTGCGCGGAATTCCGGCCTCGCGCCGGCCCAACTGCGGCCGCCTTCGAATGGCTCCGCGTTGAAGGCGCCAGTCCGTCCATAGGTCTTTCGAAAAAAGTCGGAGAGTTCGACATGGTCGGCCAGTTGCAACTCATTTTCCCAGCACAACTTCCACTCGACATTCGGGCGCATGGAAGACCTCACCTTGTAGCTGTCCGGTTGAGATAAATGTCCAAGCATTGGTTAAATAATTGGCGTCGCCCCAACGGGGCGTAACTTGTGGAGACCGCCGAAAGACCAAGCCGCAATGCAGATGCGACTGACTTTGTACGCCCCGCACACCAGATGATGCTCCTCGGATCCAACGCAACCATCGGAACTACCTATCTTTCCAACTTGAAGCGCTTCTATGGGACCTGCAGCAAAAACGGTAAAATCCTTTGTTTAGATGAAAGGTATCCACGCTTTGGATAACTGGGCGAATGCGTTCCATATGGCTTGTCAATTATCGTCGTCACGCTCGAGGCACTTCTGACGAAGCGCAAAGCTCACGCCCGCGGCACGCGCGGCCGTTGCCGGGCCGCGCGATTATCTCCGTAAGAGCCGAGCGGAGCTCAGACACGACGATTGATCAGAATCTGATTCGCGGGTTCAGTATCTCTTTCGTGTATCCAGCTCTGGGCTGTCCTTTGGCGGGAGTTAGGTTCGCCCAGGTTCTGAGCCTGGGGCGTCGGCCCGTTCGCCGCACAGGCTCCTTCGCACATCGTCGAGGCCGAGAAAGAGGGGGCCACACAGCTCCCCCTGTACTTTCCACCACCCGACACCAGCGCTCACCCAGGGCGCCGGCCTTGCTCACCTCAACGGATAGCGCACTCGCGCCGCTTCACGATTAAAAGAATTCTACAAGCAGATGCCTGTTTGATCGTGAGACGTCCGCTGCCAATTCCCGCATCGCAGAGGCAGCCAATAGCGCTCGCTTCACATAGTGGTCCGGCAAGCAGCTAGATACGACAGGTGACCTCAAATGAGGCGTCTTGCATGGCTTCTACACCTGCCTGAATGCCAGAACTGCGTTCGTGCCGCCCATGGCGAAGGCGTTGCTCATGGCGACGCGCACCTTGCGCTCGCGCGGCACATTGGGTGTGATGTCGAGGTCGCAAGCGGGATCTGGCTCGCGATAGTTGGCGGTCGGCGGCACGACGTCCTCTTGGATTGCCATCACGCAGGCGATCATTTCAAGCGCGCTCGCTGCGCCGAGGCAATGCGCGTGCGTGGACTTGGTGGAAGAGATGGACATCGAATAAGCGTGGTTTCCAAACACACGCTTGATCGCCGCCGTTTCAGTCTGATCATTGCTCTTGGTACCGGTGCCGTGCGCGTTGAGGTAGTCGACGTCCTCGGCATTCAGCCCGGCATCGGCAAGGCAGGCGCGCATCGCCGACGCTGGCCCCTCGACAGATGGCGCGGCGATGTGGAAGGCATCGGCGGAAAGGCCGACGCCGGCGATCTCGGCAAGGATTGTGGCACCACGCGCCCTGGCATGCTCGTAGCTTTCCAGCACGGCCATGCCAGCACCCTCGCCCAGCACCAGGCCCTTCCTATCGGCGGAGAAGGGCCGGCAGGTATCGGGTGAAAGCACGCGCATTGCTTCCCATGCTTTCAGCACGCCCCATGCGAAGGGTGCGTCGCTGCCTCCGGAAACCATTACGTCGGCCCGGCCCAGCTTGATCTGATCCACCGCCGAGGCGATCGCATGGTTGGCCGAGGCACATGCGGAGGTCACCCCGAACACCGGCCCGCGCAAGCCGAGGCGCAAGCTCACCTGGCCGGCGGCGGCGCTTGGCATCGTTTTGGGTACAGCGAGGATGCCAACTCGCCTCGCGCCGTCCAAAAGGAGGGCCCGGTAAGTTTCCTCCATTACATCCCAGCCCAAGCCGCCGACGCCCACTGTAGCGCCGAAGCGATGGGCATTCCCTTCGTCGCAGGAAAGTCCGGCCTGCCGCATGGCTTCGCGCGCCGCAAGCACGGCGAGCAAGCTGAAGCGGGCCATGGAGACGAGCTGCTTGCGATCGATGTCGTGCTCGGGCAGCGCCTTGATCTCAGCGCCGGTCATGCCCTCCAGGTCATGAAGCTCGGAATTGGCGAGCGGGCCGATGGCGGAGCGGCCTTCGCGCATCTCTTTCCACATAGAGGCGGCGTCAGTGCCCAGTCCGCACAGGCCGCCCACTCCGGTGATAACGACGCGCCTGTCCATTCAAGCCTCCTTCGCAAGCAAGCCGCGGACGGCTTCCACGACGTCGCCGACATTCTTGAGATTGGACCAGGCATCGGCCGTGTTCATATCGATCTTGATGCCGTAGGCCTGTTCCACATCCCAGAGGACGTCCGCCAAACCCAGCGAATCGAACCCGAGCG
>NZ_RZOT01000089.1:0-13625 GCF_003999085.1 Mesorhizobium sp. M4A.F.Ca.ET.090.04.2.1 | reverse complement strand
TTGCAAAGCTGATACGACGAGGCTTTTCATCGTCGGGGAACCCGGAGGAGAGAATGAACAGGATTGGGCTGGCGGGCGCATTGAGCGCCGCCATGATGACGCTGACCTTGGCGATGCCAGGCGCCGCGTCGGCAGAGAGCAAGTTTCAGTGCAAGCCGGACGAGACCTATGTGATGAACGTCATGGTCTCCGCGCATCCCTATTGGGTGCCGGTCTATCAGGGCTTCAAGCAGGCCGCCCAGGCGATGGGCTGCAAGACCGTGTTTTCGGGCACGCCTGACTACGACATCGCAAAGCAGATCGCCTCATTCGAACAGGATCTGATCAAGAAGCCGGCCGGCGTGCTGCTGCACCCGATGCAGGCCGATCCGTTCATCGAGCCGATCAACCGCGCCGTCGAGAACGGCACCACCGTCGTCACCTTCGCCGCCGACTCGCCGAAATCCAAGCGCGTGTCCTACATCACCTCGGACAATCTGGCGGAAGCCAAATTCGCCGCCGAGGAGATCGTCAAGCAAGTCGGCGACGACGCCGAATACGGCGTGCTGGAGAATCCGGGGCAGAGCAACCACGACCTGCGCGTCACCGCCTTCATCGACTATCTCGCCAAGAACTATCCTAAGATGAAGCTGGTCGGCCGCCAGGCCTCCAACCAGGACGCCAATGTCGCCAACAAGGCGGTGGCCTCGATGCTGCAGGCCAATCCGAACCTGAAGGCGCTGTGGATTCCGGAAGCCGGCTCGGCCGAGGGCGCGGTCGCCGCCGTCCTCGAGGCCAAGGCCAAGGTGCTGATCATGCATGCCGACATCACCCCGGCGACGCTGGAGCAGATCAAGGCCGGCAACATCCACATGGCGCTGAGCCCGAACCAGGGCATGCAGGGCTATCTCGGCTTCGTCGCCACCTTCATGGCGGCGCATCCGGAACTGATCGACCCGTTCAACGACTACAAGACGTCGGGCTACAACCCGATGAGCATCCCCTTCGCCGATAACGGCTTCGCCGTCATCACCAAGGAGAACGCCGACTCGTTCGACCTGAACAAATACATGCAAGGCCGCGATCCAAGCTGATCCGTCCCGCGGGCAACCGCGCCGTCCGGCGCGGTTGCCTCAACCATTCCTGAGCAGGCGAGAACCTCAGTGGAAACCCCGGTCCTCCTCAAAATATCCGGCCTCAGCAAATCGTTCGGCCCTGTCCGTGCCTTGCGCGATGTCGGATTCGAGCTGCGCGCCGGTGAAATCCACGCCATTGCCGGCGAGAACGGCGCCGGCAAGTCGACGCTGATGAAGGTGATCGACGGCATCTTGTCGCCGGACAGCGGCGACATCCAGGTCGATGGCCGCTCCGTCTCTATCTCCTCGCCGCTGGCGGCGCAGAAGCTTGGCATCGGCTTTGTTCACCAGGAGATCGCGCTGTGCCCCGATATCTCGGTGGCCGAGAACATCTTCATGTCGATCACCAACGCCAGCAAGGCGGTGCTGATGAACTACCGCGACCTCGAGAAGCGCGCGACGGCGATCCTGGCGCGGCTTGGCCACATCGATCCGACCGCGATGGTACGCAATCTGTCCATTTCCCAGCAGCAAATGGTCGAGATCGCCAAGGCGCTGACGCTCGATTGCCGCATCCTTATCTTCGACGAACCGACGGCAGCGCTGACCGAGCGCGAGGCCCAAAAACTGTTCGAGATCATTCACCAGCTTGCCGGCGAAGGCATCGGCATCATCTACATCTCGCACCGCATGGCCGAGATCTTCGACAATTGCGACCGCGTCACGGTGCTGCGCGACGGCCGCTACATCACCACGCTCGACATAGCAGGGACGACTCCCGAACAAGTTGTCGCCTCCATGGTCGGCCGCGTCATCGACAGCCTCTACCCCGAGAAGCTGCGCGACGATGAACGGTCCGAAGACATATTGCTCGAGATCGTCGGCCTCTGCGAGGCGACTGCCTTCCGCGACATTAGCTTTCAGCTGCGCAAGGGCGAAATCCTGGGCATTGGCGGCCTGATCGGCGCCGGCCGCAGCGAGATCGTCAAAGGCATCTGCCGGCTCGAAGGTGAGGTGACCGGCGATGTCAGCCTGCGCGGCGAGCGCCTGTCGCTGACACACTATGGCGACAGCATCGCCGCGGGCATCGTCTACCTGTCCGAAGACCGCAAGGGCGACGGGCTGTTTCTCGACATGTCGATCGCCGCCAACATTTCGGCGCTGGCGGTCGACCGGATCGCCACGCGCTTCGGCCTCATCAACGAGCGGCGCGAGAAGCATCGGGCGGAAACGATCGGCAAGCAGCTGTCGCTGAAATGCGGCCATGTCGGTCAGCCGGTTTCGACACTGTCGGGCGGCAACCAGCAGAAGGTAGCGATCGCCAAGATGCTGTCGGTCGACCCGAAGGTGATCTTCCTCGACGAACCGACGCGCGGCGTCGATGTCGGCGCCAAGGCCGAAATTCATCGCATCCTGCGCAAGCTGGCGCGCGATGGCGTCGGCATCGTGGTCATCTCCTCCGAGCTGCCGGAGCTGATCGGCATCTGCGACCGGGTGCTGATCGTGCGCGAGGGACGCATTACCGGCGAAGTCGCGGGGGCAGAGATGACGGAGGAAAACATCATGGTCCTGGCATCGCTTGCCGATGAAGGCCGGCAACGGAGCGCCGCATGAGCATCGTGGGGGACAGTATGGACAGCGCGACGCAAGCTGCCAGGATAGGGCTCGGCGCAAGGTTCGGTGGCCTGATCAGGATGCGTGAGACCGGCCTGATCCTCATCATCGCCGTGCTGTTTGCCGTCATGTCGTTCGCATCCCCCTATTTCCTGACCTGGGACAATATGCGGGCGATGGCGATGGCCTTCGCGGTGGAAGGCATCGTCGTGGTCGGCATGACGATCCTGCTGATTTCCGGCGGCATCGACCTTTCGGTCGGCTCGGTCACCGCGCTCGCCATGGTGGTCGCCGGTCTGCTTTTCCTCAGCGGCATGGACCCCTGGCTGGCGTCGCTGGTGGCGATAGCGGCTTGCGCTGCCATCGGCGCCTTCATGGGATTCTTCGTCACCAGAGTGGGGCTGCACCACTTCATCGTCTCGCTGGGGGTGATGGTGATTGCACGCGGGCTCTGCCTGCTCGGCACCGGCGGCCGCCCGCTCGGGCTTTACACCCTGCCGCCTGAGTTCAAGTTCATCGGCCAGGGCGCGGTCGGCGGCATTCCCGTCGTCATCATCATCTTCATTGTCTTCGTCATCCTGTCCGACTTCATGCTGCGCCGCACGACGATGTTCCGCAAAGTCTTCTACACCGGCAGCAACGAGAAGGCGGCGGCCTATTCCGGCATCCGCACCAACAAGGTCGTGTTCTTGACCACGACGCTCTGCTCGACACTGTGCGGTTTTGCCGGCGTCATCTACATGGCCCGCTTCGGCTCGGCCCAGCCGACATTCGGCGCCGGCATGGAGCTGAACGTCATCGCCGCCGCGGTGATCGGCGGCGCAAGCCTGACCGGCGGCATCGGCACCATTCTCGGCGCCATCCTGGGCACCGTCCTTTTGTCCGTCGTTTCAAGCTCGCTCGCTCTGCTCGACGTGTCCGTCTATTGGCAGGACATCATCCGCGGGTCCATTCTGCTGACGGCGGTCACCGCCGATTATTACTTCAACAAGCGGCGGGGCTGAGATGGCGGACAGCAGGGAAGATTTCGAGGCGATCCGGCAGATCCACACCGTGCTGGTGCTGCATTTCGTCGACGGTATGAAGCAGAACGACATCGCGGCGGCGCTCAACCTGTCGGCGTCCAAGGTCAATCGGCTGATCGCCCAGGGGCGCAAGCTCGGCATGCTGAGGATCGCGGTCGAGAGCCCGTTCCAGGCCTTGGTCGATATCGAAAAGCAGCTGATCGAGGTTGCCCGCCTGGCAAGTGCGATCGTGACGCCGACCGTGGCCGGCAGTCCCGAAAGCACGCTGCAGCAGGTGGGGCGCGCGGCGGCCAACCAGTTGCTCGAGACCTTGCGCGACGGCGACGTCATCGCCATTACCGGCGGCAAGGCGATCAGCGCCCTCGCCGAGAACCTGCAGCCGGAGCGGGCTTTCGACATCACCGTCGTGCCGCTGACCGGCGGCGTCCAGGGCAAGCACTATACCGACGTCAACCATCTGGCGACGCGGCTCGCCGAGCGGCTCGGCGGCTCCAGCATGCTCTTGCATGCGCCGCTGTTCGCCGAGAGCCGGGAGCAGCGCGACCTGCTTCTGGAGATGGCGTCGGTGCGCGAGATCTTCGATCTGGCGCGCAAGGCCGCGATCGCGCTGGTCGGCATCGGGTCGATCCAGACGCCCGGGTCGAGTTATTACGACCTTCGCCCAGGTCTTGACCCCGACCGCGACAAGCTGGCCGCCAGCGGCGCGGTCGGTGAGTTCCTTGCGCATCTGATCCGCGACGACGGCACGCTGGCCGATTACCCGCCCAACGACCGCCTGGTGGCGCTGGCGCCCTCGGAACTCGCTCGCTGCCGGACGGTGATGGGCGTCGCCAGCGGCGCCGAAAAAGTCGGGCCGATCCGCGCCGCGCTGCGCGGCAATTATCTCAAGTCTCTGGTCGTCGACGAAGAAACGGCCAACGCGGTCCTGAACAATGCGGGGAGCATACGCAATGTCGCCTGAAATGTTGACGCGCACCATTGGCGCGTCGGGAATCGCCGCCTCCGCGATCGGCCTCGGCACCTGGGCCATCGGCGGCTGGATGTGGGGCGGCACCGACGAGGCGCAGTCCATCGACACCATCCGCGCCTCGATCGACGAAGGCGTTTCGCTGATCGACACCGCGCCGGCCTACGGCCAGGGGCTGTCGGAGGAAATCGTCGGCAAGGCGATCAAGGGACGCCGCGGCAAGGTCGTGCTCGCCACGAAGCTTGGACTGATCTGGCACGCAAAAAAGGGCAACCACTTCTTCGACTATGACGGCGCGCCGGTGCATCGCTATCTCGGCGCCGACTCCGTGGTCTACGAAGTGGAGCAGAGCCTGCGCCGTCTCGGCACCGACCACATCGACCACTACATCACCCATTGGCAGGATGCGACGACGCCGGTCCCTGAGACCATGGAAGCGCTCGATCGCCTCAAGACCCAAGGCAAGATCCGCTCCATCGGCGCCAGCAATGTCAGCATTGCGGATGTCGAAGCCTATCTCGCGGCCGGCCAGCTCGACGCGGTCCAGCAGCAATACAGCATGGTGGTGCGCGACATGGAGCGCGACCTTCTGCCTTTCTGCGCGGACAACAATGTGTCTGTGCTCAGCTACTCCTCGCTGGCGCTCGGCCTGTTGTCGGGCAAGATCGGTCCGGACCGCGTCTTTACCGGCGATGACCAGCGCAAGGACAATCCGTGGTTCTCGCTGGCCAACCGCCGCAAGGTCGCGGCGCTGATGGAAGAGATACGGCCGATTGCCGAGACGCACGGCGCAAGCGAGGCGCAGATCGTCATCGCCTGGACGCTGCAGCAGCCGGGCATCACCTTCTCGCTTTGCGGCGCCCGCAGCCCGCAGCAGGCCAGGGAAAACGCGCGGGCCGGCCGCATCAGATTGTCCGAACAGGAGATCAGCCAGATCAGCGAGGCCGCCAGCCGCCATCTGACAAATCTCGACGCCTGACCGCCACCTGTGAACCCGAACCAAGTTGAGCTGCCGTCCACCAGACGGCCGAACGGCGAAGCCATGCCTGACCAGAGAAGCCTCATCCTCGACAAGATCCGCCAGAACGGCGCGTTCGATGTCGTCGTCGTGGGCGGCGGCATCAACGGCATCGGCGTTTTCCGCGAACTGGCGCTGCAGGGCCTGAAGGTGCTGCTGGTCGAGCGCAACGATTTCTGCTCGGGCTGCAGTGCGGCCCCCTCGCGCATGATCCATGGCGGTCTGCGCTATCTCGAGAATGGCGAGTTCGGCCTGGTGCAGGAATCGTTGCGCGAACGCGATGCGCTGCTGGCCAATGCGCCGCATATGGTGCGGCCATTGCCGACTGTAATTCCGATCCGCACCGTCTTCTCAGGGCTGATGAACGGGGCGGCAGGCCTTCTCGGGCTTTCTGAGGCGCCTTCCAGCCGCGGCGCACTGGCGATCAAGGCGGGGCTCGCGCTCTACGACTGGACGACGCGCAAGCGCCGGGTGCTGCCGCGCCACAATTTCCGCGGCGCCAGGACGACATTCGCGCAATGGCCGGCGCTCGACCCGAAACTGCGGTTTTCCGCCACCTACTACGACGCCTGGATCAGCTATCCGGAACGGCTTGGCATCGAACTGCTGCTCGATGCCGGACGCCTGGCGCCCGACAGCCTGGCGCTCAACCGCGCCCATATCACGCGCGCCGGTTCGGCCTTCGAACTTACCGACATGACGACCGACGAGCGCTTCCCTGTCAGCGCCAAGGCAATCGTCAACGCGACGGGCGCATGGCTCGATTCGGCGATCGCCCGGCTCGACGCATCCGGAAAGCCCGCGGCACCGCTCGTCGAGGGCACCAAGGGCTCGCACCTCATCCTCAACAACGAGCCGCTTTACCAGGCACTTGGCGGCCACATGATTTTCTTCGAGAACGCCGACGGCCGGATCTGCATCATGTTCCCCTATCTCGGCAAGGTGCTGGTCGGTTCGACCGATATTCGCGTCAGCGAGGCCAGCCGCGTGCGCTGCGAACCGGCGGAAGCCGATTACATACTGGCGGCGGCACGGCTGGTCTTTCCGGCTATTCCGGTTCACGCCTCCGACATCGTGTTCACCTATAGCGGCATCCGGCCGCTGCCGAAGAGCGACCATGCCTTCACCGGCAGGATTTCGCGCGGCCATTCCGTGCATCGCATTGCCGGCGACATCCCGCAGTTCTGCATGATCGGCGGCAAATGGACGACCTTCCGCGCCTTCGCCGAACAGGCGGCCGACGCAGTGCTGGCCGAGCTTGGCCGCGAGCGCCTTTGCGGCACGCTGACCATGCCGATCGGCGGCGGCCTCGGCTTCCCCCGGGACCCGGCGTCGCTGGCGGCCGATCTGGCTGGTGAGTTCGCGATCGGCGGCGCCCGCGCCGCGTATCTTGTCGACCGCTATGGCAGCGGTGCGCGCGACATCGTCCTGTTTTGCGGCGGGCGTCCCGACGATGTCAGACTGGACAGCAGGACCGAAACGACGGCAGCCGAAATCGTCTACCTGACCCGGCATGAGTTCGTAACCTGTCTGTCGGACCTTATCCTGCGCCGCACATCGCTTGCCATTTGCGGCGACATCTCGATGGCATCCATCGAACGCATCGCCGACGCACTGGCCGCCGAGCGCGGCTGGAGCGATGAGCATCGCGACCGCGAGGTGCAGGGCCTGGTTGCCGAACTCGACACCTATCACGGCGTCTCGCAGGAGATGCTCGTCCAACGCACGATTTCAGGAGCAGAAAATGAAGGTCAGCGCCAAGGCCCGCATGAACCGGATGTTCACCAACGGCAATTGCCTCGACGTGGCGCTCGATCACGGCGTCTGCAATGAACCGGATTTTCTCGTCGGCCTGGAGGACATGCCGCGAGTCATCGACACGCTGATCGCGGTAGGTCCGGACGCGCTGCAACTCGCCTACGGGCAGGCCGATCTGTTGCAATCGCGGCCGGACAAGGACAAGCCGGCGCTGGTCATGCGCATCGACATGGGTAATCCTTACAACGCCCAGCGCCACCGCGTGATGTGGTCGATGCTGCAGAATCATGACGAGCCGATCATCGGCGCGCTGGAGCTGGACGCAGCCTGCGTCGTCGTCAACCTGTTCATGCTTCCCGACGAGCCGGAGCTGTTTCGCCAATGCGTCGAAAACATCAGCAAGGTCCGCGCTGCCTGCCACAGATACGGCATGCCCTTGATGATCGAACCGCTGGTGATGCTGCCCAACGATGTGCGCGGCGGCTATCAGGTCGACGGCGACGCCGAGAAGATCGTCACCCTGGTGCGGCTCGCCGCCGAAATGGGCGCCGACATCATCAAGGCCGATCCGACGGCCCGGCCTGAGGATTTCCACCGCGTCGTCGAGGCGGCGCGCGTGCCGGTGCTGGTGCGCGGCGGCGGCAAGGACGACCTTAGGACCGTGCTGGCAAAATCGTCGGCCCTGCTCAGACAAGGCGCCAAAGGGCTGGTCTATGGCCGCAACATCTATCAGCATGCCAACCCGAAGGCGGTGGTCAACGCGCTGATGGCGATGGTCCACAAGGACGCCGGCGGCGAAGAGGCCTGGGAAATCTACAACAATGGCTGATCAGGCCGCATATCTGCTCGGTCTCGACGCCGGCAACACCATCATCAAGGCGGTACTGTTCGACCTCGCCGGGCGGCAGGTCGCCATGCACACCGTCGCCGGGCGCTCGCACACGCCGCAGCCCGGCTATGTCGAACGCGACCTCGGCGATATGTGGGCCGCTGCGCGCGACGCCATCCGCCGCTGCATTGCGCAGGCTGGTATCGACGCACGCCAGATCGCCGCTGTCGGCTGCGCCGGCCATGGCAACGGCCTCTATCTGATCGACCGCGCCGGCGCCCCGCTGATCGGCATCCAGTCGCTCGACACCCGCGCCGCCGGCATGGCGGCGGAACTGGCTTCGCGCAACGCCGGCGCACTGCACGCGATCTGCCTGCAAAAGCCCTGGCCGGCGCAGACGCCAACCTTGCTGGCCTGGGTCAAGCAGCATGAACCCGACCTTTATGCCGCGACCGGCACGGCGATGCTGTGCAAGGATTTCATCGCCTTTTGCCTCACCGGAGAGCAGGTGAGCGATGTCTCCGACATGTCCGGCTGCGGCCTCGTCCGCATGCCCGAAGGCGTCTATGATGGCGAGCTTCTCGCGCTCTACGGCATCGAGGACGCGCAGGCAAAACTGCCGCGGCTGCTCGACAGCGCCGACATTGCCGGCGCCGTCACCGCCAGGGCGGCCGATGAGACCGGGTTGGCAGAAGGCACGCCGGTCATCGCCGGCTATTTCGACGTTGTCGCCAGCGCCATGGGGGCCGGCGTCGTGCGCCCCGGCGAAGCCTCGATCATTGCCGGCACCTGGTCGGTCAACCAGGTCTTCTCCGCCGCGCCGGTTGTCGATCCCGATGTTTTCATGGTCGCGCGTTTCGGCCCCGGCCGCTTCGTCAACATCGAATCCAGCGCGACATCGGCCGCCAATCTTGAATGGTACGTGCGCGAATTCGTCGAGCGCGGCAGCCACCACGACGATCCGTTCGGCCACTGCAACGCAGCTGTCGGCGAAGTCACGCCGGCCTGGGACGACCCGATCTTCCACCCGTTCCTCTACGGCTCGGGCCAGGGCGCCGAGTTCCGCGCCGGCTTCTACGGCCTGGCCGGCTGGCATAGGGAAGGCCATCTGCTGCGCGCGCTGTTCGAAGGCGTCATGTTCGAGCACCGGCGCCACATCGATGTGTTGAAAGACGCCGGCGTCAGCTTCGACAAGGCGGTGCTGTCCGGCGGCGGCTCCCGCAGCGAACATTGGCCGCAAATCTTCGCCGACGGGCTCGGCGTACCGATCACCGTTCCTGAAGCCCGCGAGACCGGCGCGCTTGGCGCGGCGATCGGCGCCGGCGTGGGGGCCGGACTGTTCGCCGACTATGAGTCCGGCGTCGACGCCATGACTCGGCCGCGCGCCGCCTACCGCCCGGATCCGGCCATGCAGCGACATTATGCCAGGCGTTATCGCGCCTATTGCGGCCTCGCCGATACGCTGCGATCGTTCTGGACCGAACAGGCCGCAGGACCAGGCAGAGCAGCAGAATGACCCAAAGGCTGGACGGCGACTACGACTACATCATCGTCGGCGCGGGTACGGCCGGCTGCGTGCTGGCCAACCGCCTGAGCGAAGATCCGGCGACGCGCGTGCTGCTGCTCGAGGCCGGCGGCAGCGACAATTACCACTGGGTGCACATTCCTGTCGGCTATCTCTATTGCATCGGCAATCCGCGCACCGACTGGATGATGAAGACGGCACCGGAGGCCGGCCTGAACGGCCGCTCGCTGGTCTATCCCAGGGGCAAGGTGCTGGGCGGCTGCACATCGGTCAATGGCATGATCTACATGCGTGGCCAGGCTGCGGACTATGATGGCTGGCGGCAGATGGGCAATGTCGGTTGGGGCTGGGACGACGTGCTGCCCTATTTCCTCAAATCCGAAGACCATCATGGCGGCAAGACCAGGCTGCATGGTTCCGGCGGCGAATGGAAAGTGGCGCGGCAGCGCCTGTCCTGGCCGATCCTCAACACAGTGCAGGACGCGGCGAAGGAATTCGGCATTATGCCGCGCGAGGATTTCAACGACGGCGACAATGAGGGTTCCGGCTTCTTCGAAGTGAACCAGAGCAAGGGTATACGCTGGAACACCGCCAAGGCATTCCTGCGCCCGGCGCTGCGGCGGCCCAACCTGCGGCTGGTCGCCAAGGCGCATGTCGAGAAGGTGCTGTTCGAGGGCAAGCGGGCTACGGGGGTCGGCTACCTCGCCGGCGGCGAGGCACGCCAGGCCAGCGCCAGGCGAGAAGTGTTGCTGACGGCCGGCGCGATCAACACGCCGAAACTGCTGGAGCTTTCCGGTGTCGGCCAGCCGGATCGCCTCGCCTCACTCGGGATCGATCTGGTTCACGCCAGCCCGGATGTCGGTGAGAACCTGCAGGACCACCTGCAGATCCGCACGGTCTACAAAGTGTCGTCGGCGCTGACGCTCAACACCCTTGCCAACAGCCTGAGCGGCAAGGCGCGGATCGCGCTGCAATATGCCTTTGCCCGGTCGGGGCCGATGTCGATGGCGCCAAGCCAGTTCGGCATGTTCAGCAAATCCGATCCGTCGATGGCGACGCCGGACCTGGAATACCACGTCCAGCCTTTGTCGACGGACCGGCTGGGCGACCCGCTGCACCCGTTCCCGGCGATCACCATGTCGGTCTGCAATCTGCGGCCCGACAGCGTCGGCTCCGTACATGCCACGACACCTGAATTGGCCGTACAGCCGGAAATCCGGCTGAACTATCTCTCGACGGTGCGCGACCGCGAGATCGCGCTGAGCTCGGTGCGCCAGGCGCGCATGATCATGACCGCCAAGGCGCTTGCCGACTTCCATCCGGAGGAAATCCTGCCCGGTCCCGCCCACCAGTCCGACGACGACCTGCTGCACCAGATCGGCTCGATCGCGACGACGATCTTTCATCCGGTCGGCACCTGCCGAATGGGCGTCGACGATCGCGCCGTCGTCAGTCCCGACCTGTGCGTGACCGGTGTCGAGGGTCTGCGCGTCATCGACGCCTCGATCATGCCGCGCATCGTCTCCGGCAACACCGCCTCGCCCGTGGTGATGATCGCCGAGAAGGCGGCGGATATGATCCGCCGACCTGCATGAGCCGGCGGCGACCAGCTATGACCCGGGTATGTCGTAGATCGCCCTGACCTCGACGGTGCCGAGTTCGGCCAGCGGAATGTCGCCGGCGATCTCCAGCGCCTCGTCGAGGCTCTCGGCCTCGATCATGACGAAGCCGAGCAACTGCTCCTTGGTCTCGGCGAACGGGCCGTCGGTGACCAGTCTTTTCCCGTTGCGCCGCCGCACACTCTTCGACGTCTTCACCGATTGCAGCGCCTGCGCGATGATCAGCTTGCCTTGTTGGTCCAACGATCTGTCATAGGCCAGCGAATCGGCGTCTAGCTTGGCCGATCCTTCCGGGGTCAACGCATAAAGGCTCTGTTCCTCGCCATAGACCAGGCAGACATATCTCATTCCGATCTCCCGTGTTGTGATGGACCATAGGATGCGGTGATGATGGTGTCAGCCGCGCCTCCGAACGCCGCCGCATGATCGAGAAGGCATGCCGCGATGCCGATGATGGCGACCGCCGCCAGCAGCCGGCCGAAGCCGGAGGGCGGCGGATCGAGCCAATAGTCTTCCTGTCGCCGGGCCTTGTGCTCAGGGCATTTCCACAGCGCGAAAAACAAACCGTCCATGTGAGCCTCCATCCGGCCGCGAAATCCGTGGCCGCCCGTAGGACGGTCGAGTCCGATGGAAGTCGACATTTTTGCGCGCGCTTTTTTTGAGAAAGAATTTTGGACGCCACCGCTCGAAGAGCGCGGTGGCCTTCGCGCGTGCCCGCGCTATAGTCCTGGGGAACGCCGGCGCTCTGCCGGCGCAACCCCGACGATCAAGGAGGATTTCATGGACCGCACCGCGAACGCCGTCTGGAATGGCAATCTGAAGGAAGGCAAGGGCACGCTCGACTCCCAGAGCGGGGCGCTGAAAGGCACGCCCTATTCGTTCAAGGCGCGCTTCGAGGACGAGAGCGGCAAATCCGGCACCAACCCGGAGGAGCTCATCGCCGCCGCGCACGCCGGCTGCTACGCCATGCAGTTCTCGCACTTCCTCGCCGAGAATGGCACGCCCGCCACCGAACTCGACGCCAAGGCGGTGGTGACGCTGGTGCCCGGCACCGGCATCACCGGCAGCGCTCTCACCGTCGTCGGCAAGGTGCCGGGCATCGACGCGGCAAAGTTCAATGAGCTGGCCGAGAAGGCCAAGGCCGAATGCCCGGTCTCGAAGGCGCTCGGCGCCATCAAGGTTTCGCTCGACGCGAAGCTGGGGTGAGAAGACTGCAGACGTCGGTCTGCCGGCGCTGCTCATTATTACAGACGCTGGGTGCTGCCCCTCACCTGCCTGCCGGCGTCCCCTCCCCGTATAGTGACGGGGAGAGGGGCGCTGTCACCGATGGTTTCGCCAATCTCCAACGCTGCGAGACTGGCGCCAAAGTCGCGGCCAGCCTCTTTCTCCCCGTTTACGGGGAGAAATGCCCGGCAGGGCAATGAGGGGCAGCCCCGACTTCGGCCCGGATGCGAGACTACTGCATTAAGGCACTACTACCCGCCCAGTGCCTCGACCTTGGCACGCAGCGCCGCCACCTCCTCTTCAAGCGCCAGCACCCGGGCCTCAAGATCGGAGCCCGATGACGCTGGCGGCTGCCATGGCGCCGCTGCGACGGCCGCCACATCCACCGGCCCGCCCAGCAGATGCACATAGCGGTCCTCGCGCTGGCCTGGCCCGCGCGGTATCTCCTGAACGAGCGCCGGCCGGCGGCCGATCAGCATGTCGAGTTCACCGCGCAGATCCTCGATCGACGAAAACCGCGCCATGCGCTCGCTTCGCGCCAACAGCTCATATGCGGTCTGCGGCCCGCGCAACAGAAGCAGCCCGACCAGGGCGGTCTGCGGCGTGGTCAGCGAGAATCGCTGCGCCATCTGATGCTCATAGCGCTCCACGCGCGAACCGAACATCTGCCGCACCAGCCCCTTCTGCTCAAGCAGCTTCAGGGCCCGATGCACCTCGGTCTGTTCCAGCGCCATCACCGGCTCGCGCGCCGTCTTCTGGTTGGCGGCGGCAAGCGCTGCATTGAGCGTCAGCGGATAGACGTCCGGCGTCAATTCCTTCTTCTCGATCAGGCAGCCGAGCACACGCGCTTCGGCGGGAGAGAGGATGGGAAGGTCTTCGCTCATTGCCGTGCAATCCTTTCTGACGCTGGCGGGACAGCGCCCCCCTCTGTCCTGCCGGACATCTCCCCCACTTGGGGGGAGATCAGCAGCTTCGCCGACCGCGCTTCATC
>NZ_RZOT01000899.1:0-1128 GCF_003999085.1 Mesorhizobium sp. M4A.F.Ca.ET.090.04.2.1 | reverse complement strand
GGGCTATGCCTATCAGGGCATCGGCCCGAAGGACATTGACGGACAGCCGATCGGCGGGCTTTCCTTCTTCGAGACTTCGGTCGAGATGCGCATCGCCATCACCGACACGATCGGCATCGTGCCGTTTGTCGATGCCGGCACCGTTTCGACGAAGTCGTTTCCGGACTTTGCCGATATGAAGGTCGGCGCCGGCGTCGGCGTGCGCTATCTTACACCGTTCGGGCCGCTGCGTGTCGATGCGGCGGTGCCGCTCAATCGCGGACCGGGCGACCCGCGTTTCGGCATCTATGCCGGCATTGGTCAGGCCTTCTGATGAAGACGTTCTGGCGCATCCTTCGCATTTTTCTCTACACGCTGCTCATCGTGGTGGCGGCGGCGGTCGGCGCGTTGGTCGTGCTGACCAAGACCGAGAGCGGGCGCGACAATCTCGCCGGCATGATCTCGAACCTGGCGTCGAGCGATGAGCGCAAGGTCACCGTCAGCGGCATCGACGGCATCTGGTCCGGCGCGCTCAGGCTCGACCATATCGTGGTGGAAGACCGCGGCGGACCTTGGCTGGTGGCACGCAAGGTGGCTCTCGACTGGTCGCCGCTGGCGCTTCTGACGAAGAACTTCAGCGCCGACCGCCTTGCTGCCGAGCGGATCGAACTGGCGCGGCTGCCGTTGGCGAGCAATCAGCCGGCGGAGAGCGGCACGACATCGCTGCCGGTTTCGATCGACGTGAAGCAGGTAGACCTGCCGGAGATCGCGCTGGGCGAGGCGCTGGCCGGCAGCGGCATTGCCGAACTTGCTGCAAAGGGATTCGTCAAGGCCGAAGCCGCGCCGCTCTCGGTCGATACGGTTCTCAAGGTCACCCGCCACGACGGCAAGCAAGGCAATGTCGACGCTAAGCTGCATTTCGCGCCGGCCGACAATAAGCTCGACCTCGATCTCAAGGCGTCGGAGCCGGCCGGCGGCATCATCGCCAATCTGCTCCAACTGCCGGGCCAGCCGCCGGTCGAGATCGTCGTCTCCGGCACAGGACCGCTGGGCAACTGGAGCGGCATCGGCACTTTCGTCGTCGACGGTCAGATCGTCACCCAGCTCACCGGACGCCACCAGCTAACCGACAAGGGCCATATGGTGGAG
>NZ_RZOT01000898.1:0-1132 GCF_003999085.1 Mesorhizobium sp. M4A.F.Ca.ET.090.04.2.1 | reverse complement strand
GATAGAGAATCTGCTTGCGCTCCTCGAGCCCCTGGGAGGCATAGCGGAAATAGCCGGCGATACGCTCGATCGTATCCTCCATGCCATAGAAATCGGCGAAGGACGGATAAACCTTGACGGTCCGGTTGGAGAAAATGCGGCCGAGCCGCTCGTCCTTGCTGGTGTCGATCAGGTTTGGCTGGCCAATCGCCGCGACCATCCTTTCGGGCGCCGAGGCATACATCGATTTGTCTTCGCGGCAGGCAAGGAGGAATTGCTGGAGGCTGATCTCTTCCTGTGCGGCATTGGTATAGATCTCCGAGAACAGGTCGAAGACGTCGGATTGGTTCTCGCGCATGATTATGTGCCCTCGGAGCCGCTCTGGCTGCCAGTCGGCTCATCACATATTCAACTGCCGGAAAGCGTTGTTGGTTCCCTCCAATTGAAGAAGAACACGTGCAATCTGGCGTTGACCTCCGGCAAGGCACCCGATGTGGCCGAAATGCCTGCCTGTAGAATAACGTGGTGATTGCCAGTCTACCTTCAAGGGTATTTCGATTGGTTTTCGCATTCGCATCTCGCAGCCGGGATTCAGGGGCAAGCACGAATGCCCGGACGTCGCCTCGCCGCCGGACTTTCAAGCTCAGGTCATTACCAATCCTTAACTGGACGCCTGTGGCGCGCATGTGCACTCTGCCAATGAAAACGGCCGGAGGTGGTGATGATCGATCGGCGCAGTCTCATCATGGCATCGATGGCGGCACTGATGCCCGCTGGGGCATTCGCCGCGCAGCATCTCAGCCAGCCCACGCGGCAGAGCTTCGACTACGGCCCGGCCAGGCTCGATATCTACACGCGCGACGGCTTCAGGGGCCGGCCTGTCGTCTTCTTCATCCACGGCGGTGCGTGGCGGATCGGCAACCGCAACAACGTCGACGCCAAGCCCGGCTTCCTGCTCGACAACGGCTTCCTGTTCGTCTCGATCGACTATCGCATGCTGCCCGAGGCCAACGTGGCCATCCAGGCCGGCGATGTCGAGAAGGCCTATGCCTATGTGCGGGCCAACATCGCCAAATATGGTGGCGACCCCGACCGCATCGCGGTGATGGGCCATTCGGCCGGCTGCCATCTGGCGGCACTGACCGGCCTGCGC